>JAEDJS010000084.1 GCA_016296205.1 Treponema sp.
GATGAGATAAATCTGCAAGACTATCAAGAATTTTTAAACTGTCTACAGCAGCCTTTACATCGTGAACTCTTATAAACGAAGCACCCTTCTGCACCCCAATCAAATCTCCGCAAACCGTTGCAATTTCACGCTGGTGAACATCTCTTCCGGTTATTGCTCCTAAAAAACTTTTCCGGCTCAAACCAAGAAGTACACTGTATTTTTTATTTCCAAGTCTGTGAAGGTTCCGCAGAAGATCAATATTAGCTTCTACAGTTTTTCCAAATCCAATACCAGGATCAATAATTATTTTTTCTTTTTTAATTCCCATTTTAAGAGCAAATTTTGCCCGCTGCAAAAGATATTTATTTACAACTTTAAATGAATCACCATTCTTAACACAATCAAGAGGAGCATCCTGCATCTTATCCGGATTACCCTTTTTATGCATTAAAATTACAGGCATTTGCGTTTCTTTTACAAGCTCTGCAAGTTTTGGATGGTCTTCAAATGCACTGATATCATTTAAAATATCTGCTCCATTTTCAAAACATTTTTTCATTACAGCATATTTACGAGTATCAATGCTAACAGGAATATTACTGACTTTTCTAATTTCTTTTAACACCGGAATAAGGCGTTCAAGTTCAACCTCTTCACTAACATAAGTTGATCCAGGTCTAGCTGATTCTGCACCTAAATCCAGGATTTCTGCACCGTTTTTTATCTGTTCCAATGCACTGTTAATCCAGTCTTTTGGGCCCATTATTCTTTCATTGGAAAAACTGTCTGGAGTACAGTTTACAATTCCCATTACAAAAGAGCTGTAATCAGAGACAACAATTCTATCTGCAAGATATAAAACCGGGCGACTATTTTTCATTTAATAATTCCTGAGCACATTTAATAATATTAGAAGAAGTAATTCCTGCTTCCTCAAGTATCTGCTGACGATTTCCATTGGATGAAAATTTATCAGGAAATGCAATTACGCAGTTTTTATTACTGATGAATGAGCGCAGATACTGAGAAACTCCACCGTTATAAACTCCATCTTCTACAAAAACAACACAGTCATAATCTTTGCAGATTGAATTAAAATATTCTTCATCCAGAGGTTTTAAAAAACGCAGAGAATAAATATCTGTAAAAATTCCAGAAAGCAAAAGAGAACGGCCGGCAGTAACACATTCGCTGTACATTCCGCCAGTTGTAACAAGAAGAACTTTTTTTCTTGGAAGTTCCGGTTTAACTTCAAAATCTTCTTCAAGACGTTCATGAACACCAGAAGCATATTCACTGCTTTTAATTAACAGCCCTCTACCGATTTCTACAGGTTTAGAAAAACTTTCACTTTCGTTAGGACAGCTTGATTTTGGCCATCGTATAGAAACAGGAGAATCACAATCGTAAACTGCATACTTAAAAAGGATTTTCTGATCCAAGCTTGTAGCAGGAGAAAGCATTATAAAATTTGGAACTGGCCGCAAAAGAGCAATATCAAAAATTCCCTGATGAGTTTCACCGTCTCCAGGAACAGCACCGGCTCTGTCAAAAACAAGAACTGCATGTCTGTTCTGCAAAGCCAGATCCATAATCATCTGGTCAACTGAACGCTGAATAAAAGTTGAATATATTGCACAAACCGGAATCATTCCACCGGCAGAAAGTCCTCCGGCAAAGGTTACCGCATGTTCTTCTGCAATTCCAACATCAAAAAAACGATCAGGAAAATGTCTTGCAAAAAGATCAAGTCCAGTTCCCTTAGCCATGGCCGCAGTAATAGCCGCAATTTTGGGATTATTAAGACCTTCTTCATAAAGCATTCTTGAAAAACTTTCTGTAAAACTCAAAGTATCAAATTTTTCAACAACACCATCAGAAATGTTAAAGGGTCCAACACCGTGGAAAGAACTCGGATCATTTTCTGCAGGACTATAACCTTTGCCTTTCTGAGTAATTACATGAACAACAACCGGACGTGGAATATTTTTAACTCTTCTGAAAGTGTCTTCCAGCTGTTCAACATTGTGCCCGTTAAGAGGTCCCACATATTCAAATCCCAGATCAACAAAAAGATTATTTGTTAAAAAAAGCCCTTTAAGCCCCCTCTTCATTCTAAAGTTGAATTTAGCAAGCTTCTCTGAAAAATAAGGAATTTTATCAACAAGTCTGGAAAATTTATAGTTTATACTCTGATATGTTTTACTGGTTGTAAGACGTGAAAGATATCTGGAAATACTGCCAGTGTTTTTGCTAATGCTCATCTGATTGTCATTTAAAACAACAATCAAATTAGGACTAATCTGCCCTGCATGACTTAATGCTTCAAAGGCCATGCCACCTGTTAAAGCACCATCTCCAATAACTGCTACAACTTTGTCGTCTCTGCCTTCCAGCTTCCAGGCAGTTAAAAGCCCCAGCGCAGATGAAATAGAAGAAGAAGCATGCCCGGCATCAAAATAGTCATGTTCACTTTCATTAATTCTGGTAAATCCGCTCATGCCGTCTTTTTTCCGCAGTGAATCAAAATCCTTGTATCTTCCTGTAACAAGCTTGTGAGTATAACTTTGATGGCTTACGTCAAAAATAATAGCATCTTCAGGACTGTTAAATACCCGGTGAAGTGCAAGAGTAAGTTCAACTGCACCAAGATTGCTGGCAAGATGTCCGCCGTTGTGAGCCACTGTATGAATAATCTTTTTCCGAATCTCTTCTGCTAATAGAGGAATCTTTTTTGAAGGAATCTTCTTTAAATCTTCCGGAGAATTTATATTTTGAAGCAAAAAAATGCCCCCTCAATTATCTTATTAAAGTTAATACATTATACAGGAAATTATAAGAAATTTAAAGAAGAAAAATTTAAAGAAGAAAACTGATTAAGTTATTAAAGTAAAAAAAAGACCGTGGCACATATGATACCACAGTCTCGTAAACATTTGAACAAGTCACATTGACTAAGCCAAATTACTTATTCTTATGTCTGTTACGGCGAAGCTTCTTCTTACGCTTATGTGTAGCGATTTTAGCTCGCTTTCGTTTCTTTCCACAAGGCACGATCGCACTCCTTATAATAAAACTAAAAATTTTTAGTTCTCATATTATCGTTTTTTTTAAGATTTTAGTCAAGACTGAATTAAAAATTTCTTTATAACATCAGAAAATGTATCAATATCATCAGCATCAACTGTAACAGCCCCAGGAATTCCCCTCATAAAAGTATATTGTTTTTTTGCATAATGATGAGAATCCAGCTTGATTTTTTCTTTTATCTGGTCAAGATTTTTTAATTCGCTGTCAAAAAATTCACTGTAACCAATAGCCTTCATACAGGGACTTTCTTTTCCTAACCCCATTTTTTTAAGACATTCAACTTCTTCTGCCAGACCTAGTTCAAACATTTTTTCTATACGCAAATCAATGCGGCTGTACAAATCATCCTTTGTTCTGTTCAAAATTATAGTGCAAAAATCAAAATCACTTCTTGGAACATCAGGAGTTTTATATGAACTTAATGGTTTCCCGCTTGTGTAAAAAACTTCCAGAGCCCGGCAAATTCTATATTCATCATTTATGTTGATTTTTTTTGCATATTCAGGGTCATACAATTCAAGTTCTGCAAAAAGTGCTTCTTTACCCTGAGTTTTCATCCGCTGCTGAATCTGCTGCCTTAATTCAGGAGAACATTCCGGAGCCTTTGGAAGACCAAGAATAAAATTCCGAACATAAAAACCTGTGCCACCGCAAATTACTGGAATTTTCCCCTGCTGATTAAGCCAATGGCTGATTTTATCTGCTTCCAGAAACCATTCGTAAAGCCCAAACTGTTTGTCTGGTTCAGAAACATCAATAATATGATGAGGAATTAATCTGCACTCTTCCTGAGTTGGTTTTGCAGTTCCAATATTGCAGTACTTATAAACAGCCTGACTGTCTGCACTTACAACCTCTGCTTTAAAATCAAAAAGACCACCCTGGCCAAAAGTCTTAGTGACCAAAGCAGTCTTCCCTGCAGCAGTAGGTGCAAAAACAACTATTGCCTTATGCTTCATACAATAAAAAAAAGCCAGACTACAAATCTAGTTGTCTTTTTCGATTCTGTACTGAATTTCTTTAGAAAAAAGCTGATCAGCGGCAACACTTACAACTTTTCCGTCATTTTCTTCAAGGATTTTATCTTGAACTTTTGCCAGCTGATATGCTCTGCGGCTGGCTGCAACAGTTACTTCGTAGGAATTACCTTCATATTCTACCAAATTTTTCAATGGAAAAATCATTTTAACCCCTCTCAAAATCAAATTCTAACTTGATTTTATATACAAGTTTAAATATTTTACACTAAAAAAAATCATTTGTCTAGTAAAAAATCAACTTTACTGATATATTATTCCTATGGGTGAACGTAATATTTCTCTGAATGCAATAGTTCTATCAATCAAAGAAATGGGAGAAACAAACAGACAGGTTACTTTTTTCTCAGCCGAACAGGGAATTATTTATGCTACACTATACGGTGGGGCCAGAAGCAAAATGAGATCTCTTGTACAGACTTTTAACTCAGGAAGATTGTACCTCTACTGTGACGAATCAAAAAAACAGAATAAAATAGTTGATTTTGACGTAAAAAAAGTTCATTCAACTTTTAATTCCAGCCTTTACAAAATGACGGCCGCTAATTTAGCATCTGAAATTCTCATAAAAACAAAAGGTGCTGGAGACTGGGAAAAAAGTTTTACGCTGATAAACGCATTTGTAGACGGAATGGACATTTCCAGCGAAAATGAAGCAAAAATCGGAACAATAAGATTTTTATGGCGGTACATTCAGATTCTTGGACTTCAACCGGAAATACATTTGTGCGGCAACTGCCAGAAAAGTCTGCTGGATTTTGACCACAGTGTTTTCTATCCATTTAAATCAAAATTCCTTTGTGCCAGCTGTGAAATATTTTTTCAACTGAATCAGAATTCAACTGGAATTACCAGCCCATATTTTATTGATAAAGACGGAATCACTTATCTGAATGCCATAAACACCCTTTCTCCAGGACAAGTAAGACAAATTCAAATCAGTGATAAATCAATGAATTACCTTAAGGTTTTTCTTATGGGATTTCTTGAACAAATTACCGGTGAAAAATTAAAAACTCTGGAAATTCTCCCAGGAATTCTTTAATTCCAGGAATTCTTTAATTCCGAGAAATCTTTAATTTCGAGAAATCTTTAATTTCGAGAAATCTTTAATTTCGGGAATTCTTTAATTCCGGGAATTATTTAATTCCGAGAATTCTTTAATTATGGCAACTTTCGGTTAAAAATGATATAATATTAATTGATAAGTTGATTTTTAACAAAATTGAATTTTCTTTTGGGCTAAAAATCAACTTTCTGGACAATAATTATTTTATATTAAAGATTGAATATATCAAATTAAAGATTGAATATATCAAATGGAGTGTAAGATAAAACCGCTAAAATAGCGCGGCTTTATCTTACCTAAAGTT
>JAEDJS010000029.1 GCA_016296205.1 Treponema sp.
TCAGTCCTTAAAATCAGCCTAGTTAAAGTGTCCAATAATTGGGGTGCACTTCAATTCTACCGATTTTTTATGTTGAATTATTTAAAACTGTTTCTACCCAGGGGGGTGCCAATCCAGACACCTTCACTGCTTAAGTATTCCCGTTTGTCGCCTTCAATTAAAAACTGAACGCTGTCTACTGTTGGGAATGCGGTGGCAGTATAAACAATTTGCTGGAGCTGACCCAATGTTCCTTCTACCCCATACCGATTAAATTCAAAATCCGAACTAAAATTCAATGTGGCAACTCCATTTTTTACACTAGCACCAATTAGTTTTGTACTTTTTGGAATAAGTGAACGGCAACCATTTTTTTCTTCTGCAACAGTTGGGCCCTGGATTAAAGCGTTAACTGCTGCAGTTAAAGGAGAATCTGTTTTAGCCATTGAACGTGTTACTTCTTTTCTGCTTACAGAACCGTCGCTGTCTATCAAAATAAAAAAGAGTATTAAATTCATAGTGGCAGGTTTTACTGGTTCAGGGATTTTTGTTTCCTGCTGTTTGGGAGGTACCGTTTTTTCTGATTCAACTTTTGCAGTTTCCTTTTTAGACTCTGCAGCTTTTTGAATTTGTTCCTGAGCATTTTTATTTTCTGCAGCAACATTTGATTCTTGAATTTGATTATTAAGATTCTGTTTTATTTCTACCAGTTCTTTTTCTTCAAGAATAGGAGCCACATCATTTTTACTTTGATCTTTTGGCTGCTTGATTTCGTGCTCTTCTATAAACGTTGGAGTCTTACCAAAAATCCTTCCAAAAAAATCTGTTTGTTTTATATTAGAAAAAATTTTTTCCTGTTCAACAAAAAATAAAATCACTAACGCAAGAGCAACCAGAACCCACAATGCCAGTGCCAGTTGTCCGCTTTTTTTATTATCTTTCTTACTCATTCTTCTATTATATTTTAGTTACAAATTATTTGCAACTCACAAAGGTTTTTGATAAAATCAACTTATGGAAAAATCACAGCATGTAAAAATTGCCGAAAGCCTTGTTAAACAAGTAGTTCTTTATAAACGGGTTCCAGTTATCAGAGCTGGGTTCATTATTTGCGATGATGAACACTGGCAGGGAATTCAACTTAACGAAAATTTAAGAAACACTCGTGCCGGAGTTTACACCACAATTTTTAAAGACGGCAAAATTCGCGGTCAACTTGGAACTGTAAAACCTACAATGGAAAATCTTGCCGGTGAAATTTTACGCACAAGTCTGGGAGCGGCATTCCAGGACGTTAGATTTGATCCAATTTTGCCAGAAGAACTCCATTTGCTTTCATACAAAATTTGTGTTCTTGGAAAGTTGAATAAAATATCTGGGAAGCAGGCAAAAAAAATCAACATAAATACAACTGGGCTTTACCTTGAATGCGGTTACAGACAATTTACAAAACTCCCCCTTGTTTTAGGCCAGTCACCGGTAAGCAGTGAACAATTTCTAAATGACGCTTTGGAAGAATCAAATATTCAAATGGAAGAAAACCCGGATATTTATTCATTCCAAGTTGAACTTTTTGAATAAACCAATTTTCTATAAACCAATTTTCTATGGAGCAGAACAATGAAAAATTTCGCAAAGGAATACCACAAAATTCTTCACCCTCAAATTCCAGATTTTTTAAAACCCTTTCTTGAGCTTCCAATTTTAACAAGACTAAAAGGAGTGGGCCTGTTATGTTCCACCGACTGGACTCCCCTTTACCACAATTATTTTCCATATTCCAGATTTGATCATTCTTTGGGCTGCGCATTAATCACCTGGAATTTTACTCATAACAAAATGCAAACAATTTCCGCACTTTTACACGATGTATCAACTCCAGCATTCAGTCACGTGGGAGATTTTAGAAAAGGTGATGCACTTACCCAAAGTTCAACAGAAGATTTAAACCAGCAGATGATTCTTGAAGACAGTAAACTTAGTGATTTATTAAAACCTCTGGGACTTACTGCAGAACAAGTTTGTAACTATCACAAGTTTCCTATTTGCGACAACGAAATTCCACAGCTTTCCAGTGATCGCCTGGAATACATGTATCCTAGTGGTGCTGCTCTTGATAAATTCTGGCACCTTAAATCAATCAGAAAAAACTACAACGATATTATCATTCTTAAAAATCAGGAAGGAATTGATGAGCTTGGTTTTAAATCAAAAAAACAGGCTGCACTTTACACAAAAAAATTCTGCCAGATAAGTTTACTTCTTCAGCATAACGAAAACAAACTTACACTGCAGCTTATGGCACAAATTATGAACATGGCAGTTGAATTAAAATATCTTACAGAAGAACAATCATACTCATTAACAGAAAAGCAGATAATTGAACTGTTTGATAAAATTGCTTCTGAGCAGAAGGATTCACAGTTTGCAAAGCTTTACCACGCATTCCGCACTATGAAAAAAATCAAACGCTCCAATGTTGAATTAGAAAATCATTTTAATGTCTGCATTGAAGTTAAACGGCGATACATTGATCCTCTTGTTTTGCAGAAAAATGGTTCATCAGTTCGAATTTCTAAAATTCATAAAGCTTCGGCAAAATGGATTCAAAAAGCCCTGAATTTTAAGGACGCAAAATTCGGTTCAATTCAACTTTAAATTTTCACCTTGAATTCTCAAAAAAAATTCCTTATATTATTTATTATAGGAGATTAAAATGAAAACAATCAACAAATTTATTCTTGCTTTTGCTTTTATTACTGGAATTTTTTCTTTTACATCATGCGGATACAACCAAATTATTGCTGCTCGTGAAGGTGTAGATGCACAGTGGGCAAATGTAGAAAACCGCTATCAGGAAAGAAATGACCTTATTCCAAATCTTGTAGCAACTGTAAAAGGTTATGCTGCTCAGGAATCAGAAATTTTTACAAGTATTGCAGACAGCCGTTCAAAAATCGGTGGAACAAAAATCGATTCTTCTATTACAGACGATCCTGCAAAGCTTGAACAGTATCAGAAAATCCAGAGTGAACTTAGCACAGGCATTGGCCGTCTTCTTGCAATTCAGGAAGCATATCCGGAGCTTAAATCAAATGAAAATTTTAAAGATTTACAGAGCCAGCTTGAAGGCTTGGAAAACCGTATTGCCACTGAACGCAAACGCTACAACGATGCTGCTCAGAATTACAACACAATGATTCAGACTTTTCCAAAGTTGATTTATGCAAAAATTTTCCATTTTACACCAAAGGCATATTTCAAAGCAGAAGAATCTGCATCAAAAGTACCAGTAGTTCAGTTCTAATTATTTCTATTTGCGGCAAGAGGAAGAAATGACACGAAAATCACTTTTAAAGAAACTCAAATTCTCTAAAGAAGATTTCACAGAAATTGAGCAGACAATTAAAAATGCAGAACAGGGAACAGATGGGGAACTTGTTATTGCTGTTGCGGCAGAAAGTTCAACTTATGCTTTCTGGGAACTGTTCATTGCTGTTATTACAGCCTTCACTTTAACTGTCTGTCTTCTGCCTCTTGCTCCACAAATTTATTCCTGGCTTTTAAAAACTTTTGGAATTGTTCAAAACTGGTGGCTTCCATCAATTTATATTGCAATTCCTGTATCAACTGTTTCTGTTTTGTACTATTTGTTTAACATTCCTTTTTTTGACAGAATTATTATTCCTGAAGGTGTAAAAAAATATTCTGTTGATGACCGGGCAATTAAATGCTTTGTAAAAAGTGGTGTATATAGAACAAAAGACAGCACCGGCATTTTGATTTACGTTTCCTATTTTGAGCGTCGTGTTAAAATTATTGCCGATTCAGGGGTAAGTTCAAAAATCACGCCAGACTTATGGAACTTAATTGCAGACGAAATTGCAGAAAATATTGGCAAAGGAAAATCAAAAGAAGCTTTTATTCTTGCAGCACAGAGATGCGGTGACATTCTAAAGGAATATTTCCCATCAAGTGAACCTCATCAGAACCAGCTTCCAGACAGGCTTCTTGTTCTTCACAATCAGTTGTTTTAGGAGTGTTAGATAAAACCGCTAAAATAGCGCGGCTTTATCTAACCTAAAGTTTGCGTTGCAAACTTATTATTGATAAAGTCAATCGATTGTTGAAACAATCTTCTTGACTTTTTATGGGAGAAAATATGGCAAAAAACCCTTCACCATCCTGCGGCTTTAGAATTTTTATTTTTCTCATTATCTTTATTTTTGTTCCAACTTTTCTGGTAGACAAATGTTCTGCAGACAACAAACATAATGCTAACTCCAGCAGTCAGATTACTTCTTCCCAGAATTCTTCTAATTCAACTTTAGATTCCCATTCAACTGCTGAATATGATGAAAATTCCGGCAAAGGAAATCTTGTTCCGGAAGAATTAATTCAAAAACAAATTGAACGATCATTAAAACAAGTTTTCCCAGACGGAACAGGCTCCAGCGGATATGCCCAGACAAACAATTCATATTATAAAGACAGTGACGGCCTCTACCATTTTTCTTCTTACGTTATGGACACTGCCAACGTTCTTGGAAGAAGAGGTCCTGAACTTGAATCAAAACTTGTGCAGCTGGAAAAAGATACCGGCATGGAAGTTGCTGTTCTTACAGTTCAAAGTTTAGGTGGAGCAGACATTGAAAGTTTTTCCATGCGATACGCAGAAAAATGGAAGATTGGTTCAAAAACAAAAGACAACGGTTTACTTATTACCTTTGCTTTAAAAGACCGGGCAGTCCGTCTGGAAACTGGATATGGAACAGAAGGATACCTTACAGATGCAAAATGTGCCAGAATTATCCGCAACACAATGATTCCACTGTTTAAAGAAGGAAAATATTCAGAAGGCATATACAATGGCACTTTGCAGGCTATAGAAATAATGAAAGGCAGTCAGGACATTTTTGACCCTAATTCAACTTCGGCAGAACAGGAAAAAGAAGCTGCCGGGCCTGGTATTGCAATACTGATTGTTCTTTTGTGGGTTATAATTGGATTTTCTCCTCTTATTTTTAAATTTTTATCTATATTCTTCCCATTTCTTGCAATTTTTAGTGGTTCTGGCAGAGGAAACCATCATTCAGGCGGTGGCTTTGGTGGTGGAAGCTTTGGTGGTGGATTTGGCGGCGGCCATGGGGGAGGATTTGGCGGCGGCGGTTCCAGCGGTCACTGGTAATTTTTTTTATAACTTGAAAATTCACCCTTTCTCTGTTATATTCTTATAGTATGGCTTATGAAGTAACAGCGACCCGAAGAAGGCCCCAGAAATTTGACGATCTCGTTGGACAAAATTTTGTTGCCGAGACATTAAAAAACACAATCAACTCAGGTAAAATTGCTCATGCATATTTGTTTACAGGTCCCCGTGGATGTGGTAAAACTTCCACTGCCCGTATTCTTGCTAAAGCTCTCAACTGTAAAGAAGGACCAACTGTAACTCCTTGTGGAAAATGTTCTAACTGTCTGGAAATTGCAAAAAGTTCTTCAATGGATGTTATAGAAATCGACGGTGCATCAAACAACAACGTAGACAACATCCGAAATATTAAAGACGAGATTCTTTTCCCTCCTCACTCAAGCAAATATAAAATCTATATTATTGATGAAGTGCACATGCTTTCTACAAGTGCCTTTAATGCATTGCTTAAAACAATTGAAGAGCCGCCTCCATACGTAATTTTTATTTTTGCTACAACAGAATTACAAAAAGTTCCTGCAACAATAAAATCCCGATGCCAGCAGTTTAACTTCCGTCTTGTTCCTGTTGATATGGTAAAAGAACAGCTTGCCCTTGCTGCCCATGAATTGGGAATTAAAGCCGAAGATGAAGCACTTTATTGGATTGCCAGAGAAGCCGGTGGTTCAATGCGAGACAGTTATACTCTTTTTGACCAGATTGCCGCATTCAGTGACACAGAAATCACTTATGATAAAATCCGTGATAAGCTGGGGCTTGTGGGAATTGAACGCCTTAACGAACTTTTTGAACTTTGTGCAGCCAGCAAAACTCATGAAGTACTTACAAAGCTTGATGAATATTTGCAGAAAGGTTTAAGCATTGAACAGCTTATTTCCAACTGTACTGACTATCTTAGAAGCGTATTGCTTTTAAAATGCGGAATCAACAAAGAATCCCTTTTGGGCAACTCGCCGGAACGATATTCAAAAACAGTTCTTAATGCCTGGAACAATATTCAAATTGAACGGGGAATCGATTTGTTCATGCAGCTTTACCGTGACATTCGATATTCCATAAGTCCAAGATATGAACTGGAACTGGCTCTCAGCAGAATGTGCTGGCTTAATCAGTATGTAAGTCCTGCAGAAGTTAAAAAAGCTATCGAAACCATTAGACCGCTTCTTTCCAATCTTTCTGCAGCTCCAAACATGAATGAAGGCAGACCAGTTAATCCACGAATTCCAAAATTCAGTATTTTGGAAGAAACAGAAAACAATTCACAACCAGGAGAAAACGGTCACCCTTTTCCTGATGGCGGAGCTGTACCGCCTCGTTTTACAGCAGAATTTACTCCAGATCCGGTGGTACATAAGCACGAATATTCTCCAGAAGAAAAAGAAAGTTTTCAGCAGGAATTAGAAAATAATGCAATTGCCTCACTGGAAGAAGAACAGCTGAACATGGGTTTTGAAACAGCTCAAAAATCTGCAGACACAGAATCAATGACTGAGCCGGAAAAATTAAGAGCTGCAATAGACACTGATTTTGCATATAAAGATCCGTCTACAGCCGGGCTTTTAATTAATACAGAAGACTGGCAGATTGTAAATAACCAATGGACTGTTTATACGTCAAATAATTACACAGTCATTCAGTTAAAAAACAACAGCCATAAAATCAGTCAGTTTGCATCCAATGTTCTATCAAGGCAGATAAATTTCCAGGTGCAGAAAAAAGAACTGCAGCAGGAGAAAAAACTTGAATACCCGGAAGAAATTTTGCTTTTGCAGAAATTATTCGGTGGACAGATAATTTAGTTTACAGGAGACAGGTAAAATGAATCCATTTGATATGCTTAAAAATTTAAATTCAATGAAAGACCAGCTTAAAGAAGCCCAGGAAAAACTTGAAGGTCTTACTGCAACAGGTTCCAGCGGTGGCAACATGGTAAAAGTTACTATCAACGGAAAATTTGAAATGCAGAAAATTGAACTTGATCCTATTTGCGTAGACAATCGTGATGTTCCTATGCTCCAGGATTTAATTGTTGCCGCCAGTCACGATGCAAATTTTAAGATGCAGGAAATTATTAAAACTCAACTGGGACCAATGGTTCAGGGGTTAAACATTCCAGGACTTTAATTTTAAGTTGAATTCAAATTGGAGGGGAAAATGAACGCGTTGGAAGAAGTTACAGAAAGTTTTTCCAGATTACCAGGCATTGGCAAAAAAAGTGCCGCCAGAATTGCTAACTTTCTTTTAAGTTCAGACTATACCTTTAATGAACGGTTTGCTTACCAGATCCAGACATTGCAGGATAAAATCAAACCATGTTCTGTTTGCGGTGGCTGGACAGAAAATGACCCCTGCCCTATTTGCAATAATCCCACCCGGGATAAAACTTTAATTTGTGTTGTTGAACAGCCTCAGGATGTTGCTACAATCGAAAGTGCCCACGAATTTACAGGCCTTTTCCATGTTCTGGGAGGAGTTATTTCACCTTTAAACGGAATTGGTCCAAATCAACTTAACATTTCCAACCTTGTTCAAAGGGTAAAAAATGATAACGTTACTGAAGTAATACTTGCCACAAACCCAACAGTAGAAGGTGACACAACAGCACTGTACATTCAGCATGTACTCCAGGAAACAAACTGCAAAGTAACACGTCTTGCCAGCGGTTTACCAGTTGGCGGTGATTTGGAATATGCAGACAAATTAACATTAGCAAGAAGCTTTAGAGGAAGAACATCGTTGTAAAATCCCCCAAATTCACAAATTCAAATAAAAGTGGAAAATTTTTAAAAAATATTCTATAATTAAATTTATGGATGAAAAAAGAGAAGAATTTGAACGTGCCCTTTTAAATGGACTTGAAGCTAAAAAAGATTTTTTTGATAACAATCAGCTTTTAAAAACTCAGGAAAATTACAGACTCCACAAATCTTGTATTACAAATATTATTGACGTTCTGGAAAAAAAATCACTTATTACTCCTGATCCATACAAACACGATAAAAAGATTTCAGATATTGTAACTCCAGACTGCTCCGATTTTCCGGACAATGAACGTTCCATGATTCTTGGAACCAGGCTTAGTGACTATGACAACATGATTGATTTTATCTGCAACTATTTTCACTTCTCCTGCGCCAACCTGAATTTAGAAACAATCAAAAAACTTGACTCACTTAACAACACCTTCCAATGGTCAAACTTAAGCATAAACTCACTTAAACCTAACACACAGGCTTTGGCCACAGTTATTACCTCCGCCAAAAATGGATCGGACAATTTAAGTGCCAGTATTATTAACGACAATCTTGCAAAAACATCAAAAGCAATTACAGAAATTACAACTGATCTTAGACAGCTGGCCGCTTTTCAGAAACAGCTTTACAAAGGTAACATCCGCAAAAATATTTTACGCAATCCACGGTTTAACAGAGACCAGTACAGTTCCAACTCACAGACACTTCATGCAGAAATCAAAAAGGCCTTCCCCACAATGATGCCCAAAAAAACACCGTTTTACAGTGACCTTGTTGATGAAATTATCCGGGAGGATTTGTCTCAAAGCAAAGAAATTATCCGGCAGCAGCTTCTTGATTCACTAAAAATTGAAGTTGTAAAAGAAAAGAAAAAAGAAATAAAAATTGATCCTCACGAAATTATTGTTGATGCAGTTCGAATTATTGGAACCCTTTTTGAACAGTATTCACTTATTCTAGAAAAAGTAAAAGAAAACCATGAGCTTCTCGAAAGTGAACATAATTCATTTAGTGAACGGGTTGCAAAATTCATCAGAAAAATTTTTAACATCAAGGATCCTCCAGTTGATTATGAAGTAATAATTACAAATACCCAAACTGGCTCCCAGAAAAGAGAAAGAATCCACTACAATGATTTTATTTCCGACCTGGATAAACGAATTAAAAAATATGCTGGATTTGCAACAAAAAATTCTCCCGGCTGGAATAAAGTTAATGAATATAAAGATGATCAGCTGTTAACAGTTTTTGCTAAACAAATTGAAGAAAACAATAAACTTCTTCTGCAGTTGAATGCATTAAATGATTTTTTTAAAGAGGCCGTTCAAGATTCAGACAAAAAATATCTTAAAGGCATTAAACTTGAACTTACTGCTTTAAAAAACAATATTGTAAAAGCCAATCAAAGACGCTCTGAATACACTTCAATTATTGAAGAAGCAGAGCAGATGAAAAAACTTGGAATCACAAATGACGTTGAATAAATTTTTAACAAAAATTTTCTGCATTTTTTTTGCTGTTTCTGCATTCTCCTTTTCTCAAACTAATAACGATTCAGAAATGCCAGATTCAAAAGACCAGCGCACTTTTGTTGCAGCTGTAACAAAATTTTCTTACGACCTAAATCCCCACACAGCCAGTTATAATACAGAGGCACAAATTCTTTCGGGGCTTTACGAAGGTTTGTTTTCTTACGACCCGGTAACAATGGATCCACTTTATGCAATCTGCAAAAGTCACAAATTAAGCCGCAATAAAAAAAGATGGACATTCACTCTACGGGAAGATGCAAAGTTCAGCAATGGCAATTCAATCACTGCCCAAAGTGTAAAAGACTCCTGGATGAATCTTCTTTCCAACAACAACGCTCCTTTTGCTTCTTTACTTGATTGCATTGAAGGCGTAGAAGAATTCCGCACTGGTAATGCTACAGCAGAATCTGTTAAAATCATTGTAAAAGACGAATTAACACTGAATATTTATGTAAAGGAACCGGTTAATTATCTGCCCAGAGTTTTGTGCAATCATGCCTTTACAGTTAAACCAGTTGAATCAGATGTATTTAGCGGGCCATTCATTTTGGAAAGTCAGACAGAAGATAAAATCACTCTTGTAAAAAATCAAAATTACTGGGACAGCAAAAATGTTAATTTGCCTCAAATTGATTTTTTACTTTCTGATGAATACGACGAAAACTGTTTTCTCTTTAACACTGGAAAAATTGACTGGATAGACAGTGGATTTTATGCAGACAAAATTTATAATAAAAATTCAACAAAAGTTTTTGCAGAATTTGCTGTTCAATATTTATTTCTTAAAACAAACAGATTTCCATGGAATAAACAGGAATTCAGAAACGCATTAATGACAGCAACTCCATGGGAAGAACTCAGAAAAGGATGCTTTATTCCCGCTACTACTTTTGTTTATCCAATTTCACCTTATCCAAAAAACATTGGACTTGATGAGACAGACCAGGACGAAGCGATTTTAATGATGAAGGATGCCAGAACAAAATACAATGTTAGTCAGGATACTCAGCTGGAAATTATTTTTGCTCTTCCAAGTGAAAATGAAACAATGAAAAAACAGGCAGAGCTTCTTGCAAAAGCCTGGGAACCTTTGGGAGTAAAACTCACTGTTCAGACAACTTCTGCCAGCCGTTACAATCATAACATCAAAAACATGAATGCTGACATTTTTGGCTACACATGGATTGGTGATTTTGCAGACCCTATGGCATTTCTTGAATTATTCCGCACAGGTTCTTCTCTGAATGTTTCTGGTTACAGCAGCAAGGAATTTGACGATCTTCTGGTAATGTCTTCACAGGCCGATACAACAGAAGACTGTTATAAAATTCTGGCAAAGGCTGAACAGATGCTTCTGGATGACGGAGTAATTATGCCAATACAACATCCCATAAGCGTTCATGCAATTGATCTTGATTGTGTAGGCGGCTGGAGTGTAAACCCACTGGATATTCATCCGTTAAAATATTTGTACTTTAGAAAACCAGAAGTAAAAATTCCAAACCTGGTAAAATTCAACTAAAGGAAACAAACTTTAAAACTAATGGCTCCCATTGTGCAGTTCATATTTTTATTACTGATGAGGGAGCCCAGGGGAAGATAAAATCTAAATTCGGCACCATAACTCATACCATTCATCATTTTGTAAACATAGGATGCGCAGATTTCCGGATATAAAAAATTCAATTTGTTCCAGAAATTTTTTACTATGAGTTTATGATCTTCTGCAACAGTGCCGGTTATTCCTGGTTCATTTTTATCAACATCACCACTGATTAAACCAATTCGGGATAAAATTCCAAGGCCCGCTCCCAGGTTGATTTTATGATCAAAAATTTTGAAATTAACGGCCAATGGTATATCAACAAGCAAATTTGTTACAGTTGAAGTCCGGTTCTCCACTGATGAAATCACTGACTGACAGTTTTCCGGATCCCACTTGTAATAATTAAAAAATACGCAGAATCGTGGATCTACCGAAAGTGAATTATTTATCTGATAGGTGATTCCACCGCCTAACTGCCATGTAATATTTCCAAGTCCATTGGTTTCGCTGGAGGTTGTAAGGCCGGGCCCAAAAGTTACAAAAAAATCTGCCAGATCAGTAAACTTCTGTTTGCCAAATTGAGCAAATGATAGAGAAGTTAAAGAAATCAATATGCAGAAAATTATTTTTTTTATTCCAACTAATTTCATTTTTCTTCTCCTGAATTTTCTACTTCTTCAAAAATCTCACCTAAATCAACTCTAAGAAAACCTGCTCTTGCTGTTTTAAAGAAAATATTTTCTTCCCAACCAATGTACAAATTCTTTCGGCTAAGAAAATAATCTGTATAAACAAATGACTGTGGAAGTTTTGGCAAACGGAATACAATTTTTTCCGGCTCACCAGATGAAGTGTACTCATTTAAAATATATGTTGTTCCATCTTCAAAAAGGCATACAAGCATTCCATCTTTTGGATAGTAAGCAGAAATTGCATTCAGTGAATAATCTTCATCACCTTCGTGGTAAAACCCCTGGGCACTGCAGCCGGAGCCATCCCTGTAACTTACAAAAAATCCTATTTGCTTTGGAAGGCTTTTTAAAAGCTGCCGTAATTTTACAGGTGCATATTTAAACTGTTTTGGCATTGTAAGTTCACGGTATTTGCTTTCTGATATTTCTTTGTATTCAAATGAATTGTCTGTTAACGCGGGATTTAAATTTGAAAGCTCCACCATTGGTTCCCAGGTAAAATATTTAAAAGAACTTGCGCCAGTTTCCGTAGTTTTTGCAGAACAGCTCCAGGTTTTGCCGTCCCAGTTAAAACCAGTTATATCACTGTTATTTCCAAGATTTAAATTGCTGTAAGTTACAAGAGGAAAAAATATTCGTGATGCCCCGGAAAGTTCAACAAGAAAGGGCCGCATTTTACTGCTGGTTCCGGAACTAAATGAATTTACTGCAGTTGATTTTGATTCAAGCTGCTGATTAAAAAACGAACTCCTATACAAGCAGAAAACTGGATTGCCACCGCTGAACACAAGATTGCCCGCAGTTACATTTCCAAACAAATTAGGATCTTTATAAAGATGCAGACTTTCTCCATTTGCTTCCAGAATTCCCAGTCTGTTTACAAGAGCAAAATTTTCCCCGGCACTGCAAATCCTTACACTTTCTGTCCAAGGTTTTTCTGCAGCCGGGTAACATTCCTTTGGCAAGTCAATTTTTTCGTAAGCATTTTGAGTAAAAGCATACCAGCTGTGAGATATTTTTTTTGTATCAATTTCCCGAACTTCAAGTTTATTGCAGGAAACAAACAAATGTGTACCCATTAAAAGCAAAGCCAGTGATGCAAAACTCAATTTTTTCATAATATAAAAATTAACCTTCCATTTTAATAATTTTAAAGTTGTGGGCAAGGACGCTCACTACTGCAGAAATTTTATCCGCAATTTTATATTCACCTCTTGCCTCATTGATTGTGACAACTTTTCCTGATAATGGATTTTCCAGGAGATAGTCATAATCTGTTGCATTAAATAATACAATAAATGAGCCGTTTGTTCCATGAACCCTGTAATGAGTTACTCCATTTTCCAGTGTCCACGCATGAGCCTGATTTGCATTATTAAAAGCACTAAAAGCCTTTCGCAATGAGATAAGAGCTTTATATGTGTTGAATACATCAATATTTTTCTCTTTAAAATCCATATTGATTTCGTTGATGTAGTCTTCACTTTTATAACTGTTGTCTACACCTTGTTTTGTACGCATAAATTCCTGGCCGCCATCAAGGAATGGTGTTCCCTGAGCAAGAAGGATATATGCACCAGCAAGCTTTACTTCCCGTTTAATAAGCAGCTTTGTTTTGTCGTCAAGAATTTCCAGAAGATTTCCTGTATAACCGATTCTGTTAAGATGAGAAATTGCCAGCTTGTCAAAAAGTGTATAGTTATCGTGACATTCACAATAGTTAATTGAACGGCCAACTTTTTCTGTAAATCCCCACTGAAGCCTTACACTTCCAGTTAATCCCCGGAGAATTGCACCGTCATCAAATTTTCCCTGCAGCTGTCCAAATGCAAAACCGCCGAATTCCCCGCCTTTAATTGCATTTCTAAAATCGTCATTAAAGCAGGCAACTCCATTGCATTTATTATCTGGTGAGCAGCAGTCAATGTTATGTTTTGCAGCACCGCCAACTACACTGCTCAAACCGCCGGTCCAAGGCTCTCCGTAAACCATTACATTGTGGTCAATTGCATTTAATTCTTCGTAAATTTCCTTCATCACATTTGTTTCGTGGCAGCCCATTAAGTCAAAGCGGAATCCATTTACGTGATAATCAAGCATCCAGTGTTTTAAACAGTCGATTACATATTTTTTCATCATAAGATGATTTGTTGCACATTCATTTCCACAGCCCGAACCATTTGCATACCAGCCTTCTGGAGTCATTCTGTAAAAATATTTTGGAACTGTTGCATCAAAAACAGACCAGTCACCAGTATCGTTTGTATGATTAAAAACAACGTCCATAACAACAGCAATCCCTGCCTGATGAAAAGCCTGAATCATTTCACGCATCTGCAGTACAGAATCTGTTCCGTCTTTTAAATCTTCTACATACCGGCTGCTTGGAACAAAAAAGTTTCTTGGATTGTAACCCCAGTTGTAATTGCAGTCCTCACTTCCCATGCTGTATTCAAAGCTTGGAAGAAGCTGAACGTGAGTGATTCCTAATTCTTTTAAATGGCTTGCAAAAGGCTTTGCTCCTTCATTCAAAGCCCGTGTTAAATCCCTGAATTTTCCAGTTGAATCTTTAACAAAAGCTCTTGACCAGTCACGGATATGCATTTCATAAATCACTGCTTCCGAATAACTCATCTGGAGAGAACCATCTACTCCCCATGGATTGATATATGATTCAACCTTACCGTCAAAAATTTCTTTTCTGTCTAATGGCATTGCACACTTTCTAATATCTACAATCTGGCTGGCAAAGCTTTCGTTGCTTACAGATTTTGACCACATATCAAAGGTTTCTGCCACATGCAATCCGTCTGGAGATTTTAAATCCACATTTGTAAAACGATATCTATAATAATTAAAGGTTGAGCAATCAAAATTCTGTAAAACCCATGTACCTTTTTCTGATTTTGTAAGCTCCACAGTTTTAGAAGAAGCCAGATCCAGTGAAGAGTCGGTAAAAAGAATAACTTCCACTTTCTGTGCAAGAGGGGCCCAGGTTTTAAAATTTACTGCCGATTTTTCTTCAAAAGCAATCCCAAGGTCATCGCCATCGTAATATTGAGTGTTATCAATTTCAAGAGCGATTTCTTCAAAAGTTTTTACAACCTCTTCCTTATTTTCAGACATGATTATCTCCGTAACATAGAAAATTGTGTCTAAAATTTTACCACAGAATCTGTTATATGTCGAATTTTATTTTGCAAAGTATTTTATATATTGTTTTTACTGCTTCTATGTTTGGATTACCGGATATTTTAATTGACTGCAAAAAGAGGCTGCTGTGCGTTGTCTCCTTTTTTCTTTGTCTTGTTTTCTCTAATTTATCGTTTTAATCTGGTGTAATTTATCTCAAAACCTTGAAAATTCTATTATACATTGTTATACTTTTAAATATGGCTCAATCAAAAAAAGTTACAATCGACAGATCTAAAATTAAAATGGCAATTGAATCTTCTTTGCCTCTTACAATCACAACTTATACTCTTCCCCATGACATGGAAATTTATATTCAGGAAGCACTGGATACTTTTCTGCAGGAACTTAACCAGCAGCACATGAGCCGTTATCTGAATTACTGCTTAAAAGAACTTATTAACAATGCAAAAAAAGCAAATACAAAACGAATTTATTTTGCAGACAAAAAACTGGACATAAACGACCAGAAAGATTACCAGGCGGGCATGAAGGATTTTAAAATAATCACCATGAATAACATCCGCTATTATCTTCAAAAGCAGAAAAGTGCAGGGCTTTACATCAAAGTAATTATGCAGCACAAAAATGGAAAAATCAAACTGGAAGTACGCAACAACTGTGAACTTACTTTTTTTGAATATAAAAGAATCCACGATAAACTAAGCCGTGCCCAGCAATACACCAACGTAGAACAGGCATTAAACCAGATTCTGGATAACACAGAAGGAGCCGGCCTTGGTCTTGTAATTATGATTCTTATGCTGCAGAAAATTGGTCTTACAGAAGAAAATTTTCAGGTTTTTACAGAAAAAGGTGATACCGTTACTAGAATGATTCTGCCGGTTACAGACATTCAGAAAGGAAGCATGGAAGTTCTTTCAAAAGAATTTATTCAGGTTATTGATAGTCTTCCACAGTTCCCGGAAAATATTGCAACTATCAACAGAATGCTTAACGACCCAGACAGCAAAATGAGTGATATAGCAATGCACATTTCCAACGACGTTTCTCTTACTGGCGAACTTCTTAAACTTGTTAACAGTGCTGCATTCAGTCTAAGTTCCCCATGCTGTTCAATTACCGATGCAGTTAAACTTGTTGGCATCCGTGGAATACGTAACCTGCTTTATTCAATTGGTTCTTTGCAAAATCTTCAGGAAGCTGCAAAAAATATTGATGCCGGAATGTGGAAGCACGCATACAAAGTTGGATTCTATTCCTACAATCTTGTACGAAATTTTGCAGCCAACGACAAAGCTTGTGTTGATGATGCATACGTTTGCGGTCTTTTACATGATATGGGAAAAATCATTTTTGAATCTACTCATCCCTCTATGGTAGAAAAACTCCAGGAAATCTGCAAATCAAAAAATATTCCAACCAGTTTAATCGAACTCTTAATCAGTGGTGTTAATCACGGAGAAATTGGTGCACTTATTGCAGAAAAATGGAATTTCCCTGCTCCAATTGTTAATGTTATCCGTTATCACCATGATTGGGAAGCAGCACCAGAAAACCTTAGAAAACTTACATCTATTGTTTACCTTGCAGACATGATGGCTCACTTTGAAGAGCAGACAGTTGATTTCTACCAGATTGATAAAAATATTCTGGAAGCATATAAAATCACCAGCGAATCTCAATTTAAAAATATTGCAGACCGTTTGGAAAGAGCTTTCTCTCAGTCATAATTTTGTACAATGATTACTCAATTTTCCCGCACTCAAAATATAATTGGTTCTCTAAAACAGCAGAAACTTTTTGCAGCCCATGTAGCAGTTTTTGGGTTAGGGGGAGTTGGAAGCTTTACAGTTGAATCTTTAGCCCGGGCGGGAATCGGCAAACTTTCTGTTTTTGACAACGATACAATTTCCCTAACAAACATTAACCGCCAGCTTTACGCTTTGCATTCAACAATCGGGAAAAACAAAACTGATGTTGCAGAGCAGAGAATTCTTGACATAAACCCCAGCTGCAAAGTTTACAAATACAATATGTTTTTTGACCAGCACAACTGCTCCACCATTGATTTTTCTGAATTTGATTTTGTAGTTGACTGCATCGACACTGTTAAAAGCAAAATAACGATTATAAAATGTGCAAAAAATTCCAGCGTTCCAGTAATTTCTTCTATGGGAACTGGCAACAAACTAGATCCTTCAAAATTCCAGATTGCTGATATTTCCAAAACAATTGTCTGCCCTCTGGCACGAGCCGTAAGACAGGAATTAAAAAAACAGCATATTTCAAAAGTAACAGTTTTGTTTTCTACAGAAGAGCCGGTTAAAATGGATTTAAATAACTGCGGAATTGCCCCGGAAGAAATTGAGCAAAAGGGAAAAGCCCCTGCACCAGGAAGCATAAGCTTTGTACCTTCTGTTGCAGGCTTAATGATTGGCGGGTTCGTTATCAGGGAGTTGATTAAATAACAAACCTTATTCTTTAATAATCAGATTGTACAGACGGTCCAGATCTTCTTTGCTAAAGTAACTGATTTCTATAGAACCTTTGTTAAAGTCACCTTTCATTGTTACTTTTGTTCCAAGCTTTTCTATGAACTTTGTTTCCATATCAATATAGTTTGGATCTCTTGTATCTTTTACAGATGCAGAAGAAGATTTTTTTCCTTTTGAACCACTGTTCATTTCCTGAGCCATACTTTCTGCAGTACGCACAGAAATTCCAGGTTCAATCATCTTTTTGTAAAGATTTGCCTGGTCCTGTGGATTTACAACGCTAAGCAATGCCCGTGCATGCCCCGCACTGATTTCGCCACTGGCAACGCTGTTCTGCATATTTTTTGGAAGCTTTAACAAACGGATTGCATTTGCAACTGATGAACGTTTTTTTCCAACACGCTTTGCAACTTCGTCCTGTGTAATTCCTTCCAGTTCCATAAGATTATAATATGCAACGGCTTCTTCCACCGGATTCAAATCTGAACGCTGAATATTTTCTATAAGTGCAACTTCAAGCTTGCGGGCATCAGTATATTTTCTAAGTTGAACAGGAACTTTCTGGAGACCTGCTGCACGGGATGCACGAGTTCGGCGTTCACCGGCAATAATGTAAAAAGTTCCGTCACCGGCATCTTCAATAATAATTGGTGAAAGAACACCTTCCTGTTTTACTGATGCAGTAAGTTCTTCAAGTCTATCATCGTCAAAATATTTACGAGGCTGAAATGGGTTTGGTTTAAGGAGATTTGGATCTACCCAAAGAGTCCCATTTTCGTCAGAGTCAATACCTGCAGGAAGAGAAGGTTTTTTCTTTGTAGATGTTGAACCTGCAGTCTTTTTTACCGCCATAACTACTTCTGCTGCTGATTCTGCAGTTTCGTTGGCAGCGTTCATAAGAGCATCAATACCTCTACCTAATGCATTGGTTTTTCTAGTAGCCACGACTGATTACCTCTTGTGCCAGCTGTTCATAACTTTTGCCGCCAACACACTGTGGATCATACAGATTAATTGGCTGTCCATGAGATGTTGCTTCGGCAAGCTTAACGTTTCTTGGGATAATTGTATTAAAAACAGTATCTTTAAAATAACTCTTTACCTGCATAACAACTTCCTGGGCAAGGCGTGTACGGCTGTCATACATTGTAAAGAAAATTCCTCCAATCTGGAGATCAGGGTTAAGTGATTTCTGAACATTCTTAACTGTCTGCAAAAGCAATGTAATTCCTTCCAAAGCAAAAAATTCACACTGCATTGGAACAAGAACAGCATCGGCGGCAACAAGTCCGTTTAATGTAAGAACGCCCAATGATGGAGGACAGTCAATCATAATGTAATCATACTGATCTTTAAACGGTGCAATTGTTTCTTTAAGATAATATTCCCGGTTTTCTTCTCCAACCAATTCAATGGCGGCACCAGACAAGTCAATTGATGCACTGATTATATCAAGATTTGGAACAGCGCTCTTTTTAACTGTATCCTCAAACTTTGACTGACCAGCCATAAGCTCGTAAATTGTTGGCTTTGATTTACTTACACCACAGCCAGTAGACATATTACCCTGTGAGTCAAAATCAATGAGAAGAACTTTCTTTCCTGCCTGTGCAACATAAGCACCAATGTTGATTGCAGATGTAGTTTTACCTACTCCACCTTTCTGGTTAACAAAAACTAATACCTTACCCATAATATCCTATTATATCATTTTTTTTAAATTTCGTATATACTTCTATTTATGATTTTAAGCGCAACCTTTTCTGTTCCAACAAAGCAGTGCAATGCAAACCTGGGACGTGATTATACAAAAATTAAATTTACTAAAAACGGTGAAAAATTTGACGGGGAATTTTTTACCCAGAAACAAGTTTTCCACTCAACTTACACAACTGAACAGCTGGAAGATTTTATACAGAAACAAATGGGTGCCAGCTTTAAAAATGGATTTGTAAAAACAGATACTCAGGAAATCACCTATCTTAGCAACAAACGTGGAGAAGTAAAAAAACTTGTAAAAAAATCAGCAGGAAGTTCTGATTCAACTTTAAAGAAAAATACTGAGCAGAAAATTTCTATTTCCGGCAAACATTATCTTATTCCGGAAGGGCAACGATGTGAATTTCTTGAAGAACTAGGTGTTATGAACAAAGATGGAAAAGTTCTTGCCCAAAAGTATGACAAATTCCGGCAGATAAACAGATTTCTGGAATTTATTAAAGATGTTATTTCCGAAATTGAATTACCCCAGGACAGGCCTCTCCAGATAATTGATTTTGGCTCTGGGAAAAGTTATCTTACTTTTGCAATCTATTATTATCTTACAAGCCTGTGCAAAATCAACTGCAGAATTATTGGGCTTGATCTTAAAAAGGATGTAATTGAACACTGCAACCAGCTAGCCCAAAAGTTGAATTACACCAGTCTGAATTTTTACGTTGGCGACATAGCAGATTACCGAGATCAGAATCCCCTGGACATTGTTGTTACCCTCCACGCCTGTGACACTGCCACAGATTTTGCACTTAACTACGCAATCAGGAAAAATGCAAAAGCAATTCTTAGCGTACCCTGCTGCCAGCACCAGATTAATCTGCAGCTTAAGGAAAAGGATGTTAAAGAGGATTCACCCATATCAAGTCTAACCAGATACGGTTTAATCAGAGAAAGGATGGCCGCTCTTGCCACCGATGCTGTGCGGGCAGAAATTCTGGAACAAATGGGCTACAACGTTCAGATTCTGGAATTTATAGACGATGCCCACACTCCCAAAAATATTCTTATCCGGGGAATTAAAAAGAAGCTGAACAATGAAAACGCACTTAATGGTTTTGAAAAGAGCAGAAGAAAATCAATCAACCGCAAAAACAAAATCCTCCAGGAGCTGGGGGTTGTGCAACAATTAGACACTCTTTTGGCTGATTTTTAACTATTTGCGGATATTTGTATAAATATTCATTAATATTTTGTTAATTAAGAATTATTCAACGAAAAAGATTTAATAATGTGATATAATTTTTGTACAGATTTTCAAAGTTGCCTATATTTGAACAATTTTCGATTGAGTTGTTCAATTTTCTACGGTAACAAAATTTATTCCTGAGGGGAAACTATGGAAAAACAAACAATTAAAGATTTGGGGAAACACACTTTCCCTTGTATCCTTGCCAACACATTAAAAAAATTTGGAAATAACAAGGCTTTGGCTTTAGTTGGTTCAGAGCCCTTTACTTACAACGAAATGGCAGAAAAAATTAATGCTCTTGCAAAAATGTTCCAGGGAATGGGACTTAAAGCAGGAAGCAAAATTGCTCTTTATTCAACTGGCCGTCCTGCATGGGGTGTTGCCTATTTTGCAATAGTAAACCAGGGAATGATTGCCGTTCCAATGCTTCAGGATTTTAGTGCGGTAGAAGTTGAAAGCATTCTTGACCATTGTGGAGTTGATGCAATTCTGGTAGAAGATAAACTTTTTAAGCGAATTTCTGAGCTTGGTAATAAACTTCCAAAAATCGTTATGGACATGGACACTTATACCGTTCTAGAAACACCTGTGTGCTCAAAAGAAATGGTGGGCAAAACTCCAGCTGATTTTACAGAAGTTGAACTTACAAAAATCGAAGTAAACGAAGAAGATACAGCTTCCATCATTTATACTTCAGGAACAACCGGCCGTTCAAAAGGAGTTGAACTTACACACAAAAATCTTGTTAGCTGTGCACTTAACGGAATGTACGTTTATACTCCTCAGCCAGATGATGTTGTGCTTTCGTTCCTGCCAATCAGCCATGTTTATGAATTTACAACCGGATTTACAATGATGGTAATTTCTGGATGTACTGTTTACTATCTTGGGAAACCTCCAGCAGTTACAGCACTTATTCCCGCATTTGCAAGAATTAAACCTACAATCTGTCTTTCTGTTCCACTTGTTATGGAAAAAGTTTACAAAAGCAGTGTTAAGAAAACAATCGACAGCAAAGCAATAACACGAATTTTGTATAAGATTCCAATGTTCCGCAAAATTCTCAATAAGGCAGCAGGTAAAAAGTTGATGGCTACATTTGGCGGTAGAATGCGATTCTTTGGAATTGGCGGCGCAAAAATGGACCCTAATGTTGAACAGTTCCTCCATGAAGCAAAATTCCCTTACGCTCCTGGTTATGGCCTTACAGAAACTTCACCTTTTATCGCATGTTCTTCACCAATGAATGCTATTCCAGGTTATGCAGGAGATAAAATTCACCAGGTTGACATTCAGATTGCAAACCCAAACAGCAAAGGCATTGGAGAAGTTGTAGTAAAAGGTCCAAATATTATGAAAGGCTACTACAAGGATCCGGAACTCACCAAAGCAACTTTTACAACTGCAGAAGATTCTTGTGGAGAAGGATACCTTAAAACAGGTGATCTTGGTATTCTTAAAGTTATCAAAGGCCGCACATACCTTAAACTTATGGGTCGAAGTAAAAATATGATTCTTGGACCAAGTGGAGAAAACATTTATCCGGAAGACATTGAATTTATACTTAACCAGCATCCGTTGGTAAGCGAAAGCCTTGTGATAGATGAAGGTGGAATTCTTAAAGCACTTGTTCAGGTTGATGAAGATAAACTTCAGGCAGACGCAGAGACAAAAGCTGTAGAAGAGCTTCAAAATGCAGAAGGATATCAGGCAAAAACAATTGTAGGTAAAGTTGCAAAAAATGTTGCAAAGAATGTTATTAATGTTGCATCATCTGTAACTAAAGGTGCAAAGAATGCCCCAGATTCAATTTCTAAAACAAGTAAGGAATTTGCAGAAGAAGTTGAAAAACAGAAAGATAAGTTACTTGCCGAAATCCAGTCATTTGTAAACGCAAAAGTAAACAAGAGCAGCAAAATCAGCAAGATCGAAAAAATCCATCAGTTTGAAAAAACTGCCAGCCAGAAAATCAAACGCTACAAATACACAAAAGGCGGCAAGCCAACAACCGAAGAAGAAGCAGAAGAAAAGAAATAATTGATAAAAGGAAGCCGTTCATCAACTTTAGGAAAGGGGGATGAACGGCCACCTGTTACTGAAGTGGCCAGTTTTAAAATTTAATTGAAAAAGAGCAAAAAAGTATCAGAATTAAAAAACGGAGCCCAGGTTCGGCAGGCATGACCATTTGGAACTCTAACCAAACGTAGAAGTTAAAATAAAAGTTGCGTTCCACTCATGGTCAGGACAGACGGTTCTGGGCGGGAGTGTTTAATTCTGAAATTTAAAAATAATTATTGGAGAGCACAGAAGAATCCGACCACGTTTTTTGAAATAAGTAGAAGTGGCCGGTTTAAAAATTTGAATGAAAAAGATCAAAAAAGTATCAGAATTAAAAAACGGAGCCCAGGTTCGGCAGGCATGACCATTTGGAACTCTAACCAAACGTAGAAGTTAAAATAAAAGTTGCGTTCCACTCATGGTCAGGACAGACGGTTCTGGGCGGGAGTGTTTAATTCTGAATTTTAAAAATAATTTTTAAAAAGCAAAAAATAACCGGCCACATTTCTTGCAACAGTGACCGTTTTTATCTACCTTTCCAGTTTTCTGTACACTGTTTTGTGCATTCTAATCATGGTTGCCACGTCGCTTGGCTCCTGACAATGACGTACTCTACAAATTGCGTCTGGGGGAAATTTTTTTTTCGAGTACTACGCAACTGACTGCTGTTTATTGCCTAATAATAAACCTGGAACATAAATATCTTCGTCAAGTTCATCCCAATGAAGACCTATTCCACCACCACTAATAAGATAATTTGAAAGTTGTTCATCCGTAGCATCGCAAAGAGGAGGAAACCAAGTTTTTGGAACAGATAAAGTGCGTCCATCGGCTAAGAATACAACAAAACTATCCTGAGTAAATTCAACTTTAATCGCTCTTGCTTCACTTGCAGAAATATTCATTCCACGTCTCCTTGATTTTTTGTTTATTTTGAATTGCTACTTTTCGTAGAGTATTTAACTCTTCTGAAGAAAACCCATAATTTTCCGCCAAAGTAACATCTTTATCAATCCAGAATTTACAAAGATTTGAATCTTTCCTTACATGAATGTGGCAAGGTTCCAACGGATTCCCTTCGTTTGAAAAGAAGAAAAATTTGTAACTGTTGAATTCAAACACTTTTGACTGTAATTAGTATAATATAAAAAAAACCGTTCATCAACTTTGAAACAGATGAACGGCCACCTGTTACTGAAGTGGCCGGTTTTAAAATTAATTGAAAAAGAGCAAAAAAGTATCAGAATTAAAAAACGGAGCCCAGGTTCGGCAGGCATTTACGCTTGAGCCGAGGGGAGCAAAGCGACCAACTCCCACTTCCGGCTCACTTGCGGAAATGACAGACGGTTCTGGACGGGAGTGTTTAATTCTGAATTTATAAATAATTATTGGAGAGCAAAAAAATAACCGACCACATCTATGCAACCGGAGTGGGATGAAATTCTGAATCAAGATGTTATGATATAAATATCTGAAATGTGGTATTCTGATTCGACGGAATCAGAGAGTCGGCGGAAGGACATTAAAAATAATGTATAATTGAGAAAATTGGCAGTTTTTTAATTTACTGCCGATATTCTTATTGAAGTAATTAGGTTTTTGATTTATATTATTGTATGTGAGAGTTTCGGCAGTTTTTTAATTTACTGCCAACTTTCTCTTAAAGGAGTATTATGAATACATCTGGGAATGTGAGTAAAACATTTAATTCTAGACAGATTCTCATGGTATTTACAGGCTATGTTCCATCATCAACAGCAGAAATCTACCGTCAGATAAATAAGCTTATTAAATCTGGTGATATAACTAGAATAGAACGTAATTCATACGCATTGGGTAAAATAGATGTAAGTCCTTATTCATTTGATTATTCTGAAATAGCAGAGTCTGTCTCATCAATGATAGAAACAAATTATACAGATGTGAAATTTACGATTTTTGAGACCCGACAGTTTAATGAATTTATGAATCTTCAGATTGGTAAGAATACAATTATAGTTTCTGTAGAGGCAGGTCTTGAAAATTATATTTTCCAAGAACTCTCAAAAACATATCCAGGAAAAGTTCTCCTTAAACCAGATATAAAAACATTATGGACATATCTTCAAGAGGATACCATAATTATAGAAAAACTTCCAACAGAGGCTCCTGTATCAGCTGTAAAAAAATGGATGACTGTTCCAGAGAAATTTCTAGTAGATCTTATTGCTGATAAAATCTTGAAAACTTTGATAACTCAGTCACAACTAGAATATATCTTTGAAGGATATCTGAATCATTATCAGATTGACATTAAAAAGATGTTACGTTATGCAAGACGCAGGACTTGCGAGGATGCTTTAAAACTCCAAATCAAAAAATATAAGGAAAAATAAAAATGCTTTCAAAGTATAATTTTTCAAAACAACATATTGATGAACTTAGAGCAAAATATAAAAGGGATCCTGCTCTTATTGAACGTACAATTTATGCGTTTGGAATGTTAGAAGCAATTACACAGGTAAATCTTCCATTTATTTTCAAGGGAGGTACATGCCTTATGCTACTCCTTAATAATCCTGCAAGACTCTCAACAGATATAGATATCATTGTAAAACCTGGAACTGATATTTCAAAATATGTGGAAGCAGCCTCGAAGATTTTTCCTTTTACTGATTATGAAGAACAAATTCGTAAAGGAAAGAACAACATAGAAAAAAGACATTTCAAGTTCACTTATGTTTCACCTATCACTAATCGAGAGATTTACATTCTATTAGATGTTCTGTTCGAAGAGAATAATTATGCAAAACTGATAAAAAAAGAAATAAAGAATGACCTTCTAATAACGGAAGGAGAAAAAGTTGAAGTTACAATTCCCGATTTGAACTGTATTCTCGGAGATAAGCTAACGGCTTTTGCTCCGCATACAACAGGTATTAAATTGGGAGTTGGAAAAGACGTAGAGGTTCTTAAACAGATGTATGACGTGGTATCACTGATACAGGAAATAGATAACTTTGAACTTGTAAAGGAAACTTATTTCAAAACATTAAAGACAGAAATCGCTTATCGAGGAGAAACTTTAACAGAAAAAGACTGCCTCATTGATACTATTAAAACCGCTCAAAGTATTGCGTCTCACGGAAAACTTGAGGGAGATGAGTACATAAATCTTCTTGAAGGTGCACGTGGGCTTGGTTCTTTCATCTTTTCAGAAACCTTTAATCCGGAAATAGCGGCAAAACGAGCTCCGATTGTAATGTACTTTGCTTCTTGTATTTTGGAAGGAAAAAACTTTGAAAAATATGACGGAGTACCTCTGACATTAAGAACTTGCACGCATCCTGAGTTCAAGGCTTTTAATTTTTTGAGGAAACTAAGTCCTGAGGCATATTATTATGTTTGTAAGACAGATGAAATCCTAAAAACGATTTAATCATTTTCTTGGGTATTCTTGGAACTTCAATCCGTAATACAGAATATTTCTATCAAATAAGAAATAATTCTAAGATTGTAGATTTATGGGAAATAGCTTATGTAAGAAATGGAATAAAAAAAAATTGGGGCTGTCCTAGAACCTGTTACTGAAGTGGCCGGTTTTAAAATTTAATTGAAAAAGAGCAGAAAAGTATCAGAATTAAAAAACGGAGCCCAGGTTCGGCAGGCATTTACGCTTGAGCCGAGG
>JAEDJS010000001.1 GCA_016296205.1 Treponema sp.
ATTTTCTGCCATAATTATTTCCATTTAAACTATTTAATTTTACTATATATTGTAAAAAATTGCAAATTATTAGCTCCTTTTTAAAATTAGTGGGAATTTTATTTTTTTTATTCATTTAATAGTTTGTTTATAATAAAATAAGGTTTTTATTGTAATTAATTGAATATATTGACATATTTTATTAAAATGTGATAATTTATTTGATATTAAACTAGGTATATTATTTTTATAGGAGATATCCATGTCAGGACACAGTAAATGGTCTACAATCAAACACGCTAAAGGCGCTGCTGATGCAAAAAGAGGTCAGCTCTTTACAAAACTCATCAAGGAAATTTCTATCGCTGCAAAGAACGGTGGTGATCCTGATGCAAACCCAAGCCTCCGTGCTGCAATTCTTAAAGCACGTGCAGCAAACATGCCAAAAGACAACATTGACCGTGCAATCAAAAAAGGTACTGGTGAACTGGGAGCTACAAACTACGAAGAACTCCTTTATGAAGGATACGCTCCAAACGGTGTAGCAGTTCTTGTAGAAGTTCTTACAGACAACAATAACCGTGCTGCTGCCAACGTTCGCAACATTTTTAACAAAAATGGTGGTAACCTTGGTGCAACTGGTTCAGTTTCTTATATGTTCCAGAGAAAAGGTGTTATTGAATACGATGCATCTGTAGTTTCAGAAGATGTAATTATGGAAGCAGCTATGGAAGCTGGTGCAGAAGATATTGCTAACGACGGCGATGTTATTACTGTTACAACAGCTCCAGCAGACTTTGCTGCAGTTCTTGAAGCTCTTCAGGCAAAAGGTCTTGAATCAGTTTCTGCTGAAGTATCAATGGTTCCAGATACATACATCAACCTTGATGCAGAAGGTGCCGCAAAAGTTGCAAAACTCATCGACAAACTTGAAAGCGATGATGATGTTCAGAACGTTTACTCAAATGCTGAATATCCAGAAGACTTCGATCCAGAAGCATAAATGTTAATAACCCGATAAAATTAAGGCGGAATCTGATTGTTGATTCAACTGAATTACCAGTCAACAGGTTCCGCCATTTTTTTTTGCTTTAAAAACTAAATATTATCATTCAGACTGTTTATCAGACTGTTTATGTGGGTAATTGCCCCTGCCAGAGCGTCTGCTGCGTGGTCTGGTTTTGGAATGTGATCCATTTTTAGAAGAATTTGAACATACTGCTGAACAGTATCTTTTTCTGCCTTACTGGAGCCTGTAACAGAAAATTTTATCTGATTAGGAGTGTAAATTGCCGGTTCCATTCCATTTTTTGCAAGACATAAAGTAATTACTCCTTTTGCTTCTGCTACAGCCATGGCACTTGTAATATTTCTGGCAAAAAATAATCCTTCCATTTCTGCATAATCCGGTTTAAACTCTTTTATAACATGATTTAATCTTTCATAAATTGCAAGTAATCTCTGGGAGTGTTCATCGTCGCTTTTTGTTTCAATTACACCGTACCCCACAAGTTCAAGTTTTCCACCAATACAATCAATTATGCCAAAACCAGTGCTGGCCAGTCCCGGGTCAATACCAATCACCCTGAAGTTTTTTTTCTCTGCCATATTTTTTATTTTATCCTAATTTAACTGTACTTTCAATTAGTTGGTTTTTCTGTTATAATTTATTTTATGATTAATAGTCTTTTTGGAACTGTCAGCGGTAAAATGCCGGGACATCTGTTCCTTGAAAATAATGGAATTGAATGGGATATTTTAGTAAGCGACAAAGCTCTGGATATTATTGCACCAGTGGGAAATACTGCAAAAATTTTTACATATTTACAGCATACTGATCAGCTTATGAATTTATTTGGGTTTCCATCTGTGGAAGACCGAAATTTATTTTTTGACTTGCTAAAGGTTGATGGAATTGGTCCCAAAGCAGCCCTCAAAATTTTAAGTAATACAACTTCTCAAAACCTTGCTTCTGTTATTGATTCCGGTGATGTTGGAGTTCTAGAAAAAATTCCTGGAATCGGTAAAAAAACTGCTGCAAAAATGCTTCTTCAACTTAAAGGAAAACTTACTCTTGAAGATAGTTCAGATAAAGCAGATGGTTCAGGAAAAAGTGAATTTGAGACTGTTATTAATGGTCTTTCAGAAATGGGGTATGACAAAAAGCTTGTTAAAGATGCAGTTAACAGACTTGCTGCTCAAAAGCAAAAAGAAGGCAGATTTGACGGACTTAGCCAGACAGAAAAAGAAGATATGCTTTTCCGTTTATGTATAGTTGAACTGGCAAACTAATTGGAGGATAAATGGCAAAAAGTGTAAATCCTAAAAGCAGTTATCGTTCCTCAAATTCTGAAATTGACGAGTTGAATATGGTTGCTCAACTTCAGGCCCAGGCATCTCAGTATATGATTTCCGGAGAAACAAAAATATTCAGGGCAGAAAAAGGAATTACCCGAAGTGAACAGTCAGAAGAAGATACTCAGGAAATAAATTTAAGGCCTCAGAATCTGAATGAATTTTTAGGACAGAAAGAAATTCGGGAAAATCTAAGTGTTTTTATTAAGGCTGCAAAAGAACGGGGAGAAGCACTTGACCATCTTTTTTTAATGGGTCCTCCTGGTTTAGGAAAGACAACACTTGCTCATATTGCCGCTAATGAACTTGGCGTTGATTTTAAAGTAACTAGTGCACCGGCCTTGGAAAAACCAAAAGATCTGGCTGGAATTTTAAGTACTGTTACTCCAAGAACAGTTTTTTTTATTGACGAAATCCATCGGCTTAAACCTGCAATTGAAGAAATGCTTTACGTAGCCATGGAAGATTTTGAACTTGACTGGGTAATTGGCAGTGGAGCTCAGGCAAGAACAGTTCGCATTCCTATTCCTCATTTTACACTTGTGGGAGCAACAACAAAAGCCGGAACTGTAAGCGCTCCATTAATCAGTCGTTTTGGAATTATTGAAAGGTTCCAGTTTTATACAGATGAAGAACTTTCTACAATCATTAAACGCTCTGCAAAACTTTTAGGCGTTGGCGTTAATAATGATGCTTCACTGCAAATGGCAAAATGTTGCCGTGGAACTCCTCGAGTTGCCAACAGAGTTTTGCGCCGTATGAGGGATTTTGCTCAGTCAAAAGGAATGGATACAATCGATTTGCAAACTGTCACAGAAGGTTTAACTCGTCTGGGCATTGACAGTCTGGGACTTGAAAAAATCGACAGGGACATTCTTAAGTCCATTATCAATAATTTTGGCGGTGGACCGGTAGGTGCAGAAACTCTTGCAATTTCTATTGGAGAAAACATCGATACTCTTGAAGATTATTACGAGCCTTATTTGATTCAGCAGGGATTGATTCAACGAACCCCTCGGGGAAGAGTGGCAACTGATAAGGCATATTTACATTTAGGATTAAAAGGAATTAATAATGAAAATACAGGATTTTTATTTTGATTTACCGGAAGAATTAATAGCCCAGAAACCAAGCGGAATTCGCGGTCAGGACAAGCTTATGTTTCTGGATAAAATAACTGGTCAGGTAAAACACTATATGATGGATGATCTGCCAGATTTAATTGAACCTGGTACATTGATGATTTTTAATAACAGTAAAGTTCGCCGTTCAAGATGCTATGGTATAAAAACTACCAGTGGCAGGGAACAGGAATTTATGTTTCTTAATCAGACTTGTATTGATGGAATTACTAAGGGTGATACATGGAATACTATGGTTAAAGGTGCCAAAAAGGTTAAGCCTGGAAATCAATATAAATTTCCTGATGGTTCAATTGGTACAATTATTGATCATCCCGGCGATGAAGGAACTGAATTCAGAACGATTCAATTTCCATTTGTTGTATCAGAAGACTGGTTTGAATCAAATGGCCATATTCCGCTTCCACCTTATATCCGTCGTGAAGATACAGAACAGGACAGCGAAAGATATCAGACAATTTATGCTAAAGAAACAGGAAGCTCTGCATGCCCTACAGCTGGACTTCATTTTACCGAACCTTTACTGGCAAGGCTTAAAGAAAAAAACATTGACCTTGAATGGGTAACTTTGCACGTTGGGCTGGGAACATTCCTCCCTGTAAGAGAAGAAAATATTGAAGATCATAAAATGCACGAAGAAGTGTATACTATTCCCCAGGTTGTTGCAGACAAAATTGCTCTTGCAAAAAAAGAAGGCAGACCGGTACTGGCAGTTGGAACTACAAGTGTAAGAACTCTGGAAAGTGCTGCAGACGAAAATGGGAAGGTAAAGGCCGGTAGATCAAGCACTCATATTTTTATGTATCCTGGTTACAAGTTTAAAGTAGTTGACCAGATGTTTACAAATTTTCACACTCCGGAAAGCACGTTGATTATGCTTGTAAGTGCATTTGCAGGAAGAGAAAATATTTTAAATGCATATAAAACTGCTGTAGAAAATAAATACAGATTTTTTAGCTATGGTGATTGTATGCTGATGAAATAAAAAAAATGCACTGCCTGAATTGAATTTTTATTCATTATGTGCAGTGCATTTAAATTTTTTAACCCAATTTAGAAAGTGAATATTTTAAAAGATTCAGAAATTGAACTTTTTGAATTTTATTTGGAGTTAAATCAACTTTTTCTTCTTCAAAAAATTCATCGGCACTTGTAATAATTGAATTTATTGTCTTTTGGCTTAAAGGAAGTCTGCTGCCGATTAATCTGTCTTCAAGTTCAAAACTTCGGAATGATTTTGCACCTGCAAAACTGAATCTTATGTTAGAAAGAATATCATTCTGGTCTTCTGCCAGAAAAGTGTATGTTGCACTAAGTGTGTTGATTGTTGAACTTGGTCCAAGCCTTTTAAAAATCTGTATGTCCCATTCATTGTAAGGAACTCTTATTTTTGTAAGCAGAAATCCCTGGGGCACTTCAGTAAATTTACTCATAGGGACATATTTTGTTTCGCTTTCATTACGGAATTCAAGCCTTGCATCCAATGATAGCAATGGACCGAATAATGTAAGCCGATGACCTTCTGCGCAAATGTTACCCCCGATTGTTCCTATGTTTTTTACCTGAGGCGTACCAATGCTGATTAATGCGGAATATAAAACTTCAGGAATAAATTTTTCGCCAAAAGAAATCAACTGTCTTATTTTAACTCCAGCACCAATATCAATATATCTTTCTTTTTTTTCTATTGAACAAAGTTCCTTAATTGAACAGATAGAAAGGCATTTTTCATTGATATCTTTTTCCCAGGAACATCCCCCAAGAATTTTCAATGCATTTACTGAGCCCATGTGGTAGAATACATCTGACAGATTTTTTGCAATCAACACTGTCTGGTTATTTTGAGCCATGCTGTTTTCCTTCTCTAAAATGTTTTTGAGCTATTGCATACATAATTCCGCATGCAAGATTTTCTGTGCTTGTACAGCAAATAGAATAATTGTTCAGTTCGCCGTAAATCTGTTCTGTAGTTGGTCTGTTGTAATTTTTTAATAAATTGTATGCAGTTAAAATTTTACCAGTGTTGCAGAAACCGCACAAGTGAATTCCAGCCTGATTGAATCCTGTTATAATATCCTGATAATAAGGACTGTTTTTTATGTGCTCAAGAGTTTCAATTCTACTGTCACGAATTGTGCCAACTGGAATTGTACAGCTTGAAACTGGTTTACCGTTTAACAAAACTGAACAGTTACCGCATAATCCACGGGCACATCCGCACTTAACCGAAAATAATTTTTCTCTTCTTAGAACTGTCATTAAGTTTTCAGAAGGTGCCGCTTCAAGTACAATTTTACTGTCATTTAAAGTAACTGGTATTTTCATTTTAACTCCCCAGTTTTTGATAGTGATTTTTCTGTAAGCAGGTTGAATATTGTGTCTGTTGTAATTGGCATCTGGTTTACTGAACATCTGCTGGCCTGTGCTAAAGCTTGTGCAAATGCCGATGGAATTATTTGCCAGGCGATTGATTCAACCTGTACAGGAGGAGATTTATTTTCTACAAATGAAATATTGATTTTTGGTTTTTTAATGATCTCATTTGTGAGCAAAGATGAAAGAATTTTTTCTACGCAAAGAACAATTGTTTTTCTTGCCGATTCCTTGTCGATTATTTCTCCGCAGGTAACAGTTACCCAGATTCCCCTAAGTTGTTCTCTAAAAGTGCAGGGGTCAATTTCAAGTTCCACACATGCTGCGGCATTTGATTTTGCAAAAAAGTAATTTTTATTTTGACTGAGTATAACTGATTTTTTTATTGTTTCAGGATATGAGTGAGTTTTTTTTCTTTGGTAAGTTTCAGCGCATTTGCATACCAGACTTGCAATTATGCTGGCAGTTGAATCCTGAAGTTCCGGTGCTCCTGAATCCAGGGAACTTTCGGCAAGAAAATTCATCTTTATCTGATTTTTACTTAAATCAAGTTTTCTGGATAATGTCTGCTTTATAAAATCTTCCTGTTCCAGGTCTACTGGCGGGAGGTAAATCTGAATATCATTGTTTTTTTCGAATCTCACTTCTACTGAAAGTTTTTTTGCAGTCAAATGAGATTTTGCGTAACCAATTCCTTCATAGCCAAAGGCAATTCCTATTCCCCGGTAAGGTGCCACTGTTGGGGAATACAGTTTATTAATGTCAAATTCGTCGTTCCACTGATAGCTTGTATATTTTCTGTGATAAACGCTTTCGGCAGCACATTTTTCTATTACTTTTAAAGTATCATTGTCTGAAATATTTAGTCGTTTTAATTCCAGAGGTGTAAAAGACGATTTTAAACAAATATTATTCAGGTGAGTTTCGAGAGCAAAAAATGCAGCACTGTCCATAATATTTTCGTTTAATGCAGTTGAACTGTTCTGTGATGTTGAAGCTTTTCCTCTTACAATATAATTTTCAATTTCATAATGACCAATAGAAGCCAGAGCCAGCCGTTCTACAATTTCCTGAGCAAAAGGGCAGTTAAAACCAACGTCCAGTGAAATATCAACTTCCATTGAAAGAATTTTTCCCTGTTCCGATAATGCAGTTTTATAGTGAAATTTAATTTTCTGCATTGTTTCCATAAACTGTTTCTGTTCTTTGCGAGTGTATACAAGTTTTACAGGATGACCGGTGCACAAAGAGGCAACACTGGTTTGAGCTGCGGTAATTGAGTTAAACCATAAGCTTGTTAAACTTGAATCTGTTGAATGGGTCTGCTTAATGATGATTTTGTCTTTGTCGGTTTTTAATGTTGAACTTAACACGTGCCGTAAATCAGAAACCCATTTTGTTGGGGTGTAAACAGTCAGGTATTCACCACTTGAATAACATACTGCACCTTGAGGCTCTCCGTAGAAGTTTACCCGGTTAGAAAAAGACAAATCTTCTTCATGAACAAACTGAGCTTTTTTATAAACGCTTGAAAGTCCTTTGATTTTCCCTTTATCGTCGGCAGTGCATAAGGGACCTTTCATTAGTGTTGTTTCTGCAATTGTTACTGGATAAAAATTAGTATCTTTTTTCTTTTTGTTTACGCTGTTTTGTGCAAGTTGAATAGTAAATTCTTTTTCTTTTTTTACTTCATCAGTTTCATCATATAATTCCAGCATTTTGCTTATTTCTGCAATTTCATTGTCATTGGCTGCCGGAATAAGTTCATTCTCGGGGATATTTGCCGCCTGTTCCGGAATATGATCGTTACTGCTTAAAATATTCAATGCATCCTGAGCGGTGTTTTCATCAAAAGTGATTTCAATTTCCCCAAGAAGTTTCTGAACTTGAATCTCATCTGGACCTACAAGAAGCCCAACTGGTTCACCCAAGTAATTTATATAGCCTTCACTAAAAAGTGGAATGTTAAAAAATCCGTTTTCCACTCCATTTTTACCAGGAACATCCTGAGCCGTAATAAGACGATAACCTTCCGGAAGTTTGTTGGCACTAATGGATGTAATTATTCCACTGGAAGCTGGACTTCTAACAACTGCAGCATAAAGCATGTTGTCCATCTGAATATCTGAATAGAATTCATTTTGATAAGAGGCTTTTGTATTCTTCTGTTTTTTAGTCTGCCGTGCCAATTTTTACTGCTCCTGTTTTAAGTACTTGAATCCAATTTTTTTTACGCACTCAATAACATATTCTGCCTGTTCTTTTGTTTGCCCTGGAAATAAAGGAATAGAAATTGTCCTAAGGTAATGGTTTTGAGCATTTGGAAAATTTTTAGGATTATATTTTGAAGACAACTTTTTCCAATAGCTGAAATTGTAAATTGGAATAAAATGCATGCTTATTCCAACTCCCATATCCTGCAATTCTTTTGCAAAAGTGTTTCTGTCACAGTTTAATTTTAAAAGATCCAGCCCCAGGAGGTATAAATGCCAGGCATTGCCTTCTCCATCAGGTGGAAGAATTACAAAGGGAAGTGAAGAAAATTCTTTATTATACAAAGCTGCAGTTTCTTTTCTCTGTCTGTAAAATTCAAAAGCTTTTTTTAATTGAACAATTCCAATTGCACTTAATACGTCCGGCAGATTACTTTTATATCCAGGCCCAATAATATCATATTCCCAGCTGGCTTTACTGCTTGTATACCGGTCCCATGCATCTCTGTTCATGCCATGAAGTCTCATTGCAGTAATTCGTTTTGCAATTTCCGGTTCTTTGCAGGTAACCATACCTCCTTCTCCGGTTGTCATTGTTTTTGTAGCATAAAATGAAAAAACACCGCAATCGCCTAAAGTTCCGGCATACCCGTTTTTTGTGAGACTGGGAAATGAATGGGCGCAGTCTTCTATTACTTTTACATTGAATTTTTTTGCCAGATAGCATATTTTTTCCATGTCACAAACATTGCCTGCAATGTGAACCGGAACAATTGCTTTTACTTTTTTGCCATCATGGGATTTTAAAATTTTTTCAATTGAATCAGGATCAATATTAAAAGAATCATGCTGAATATCTGCAAACAATACTTTTGCTCCCAGATGAACTGCAGAAGCTGCAGTGCTTACAAAAGTATAAGGAGTTGTTATAACGCAAGTACCTTTTTTTACTCCGCAGGCTTCCATTGCAAGAATCATGCCGCTTGTATTTGAATTTACCGCCAATGCAAATGGACTGCCTAAAGTTTTTGCAAATTCTTCTTCAAATTGATGAGTAACTTTTCCTGTAGTAAGCCAGCCGCTTTGTATTACGTCAATAACAGCCTTTTCTTCTTCTTCATTGAATGATGGTTTAAAAAATGGTACATTCATCAGCTTATTCTCCAGAATTATAAAACCGAACTTTTTGATTTGTCTTTGGTTTCGTGATAGAACTCTTTTAAAGATGGAACACAATTTTCAAGAAGCTCAATAAGCTTTTCTTTGTTGCGGAAATCTTTTTCACGGCCTTCTGTAAATTTGCAGACAGGTTCAAGCTCCTGCAGTAAACCGGAAAGTATGGAACTGTTCATTTCCTGATTTTTAAGAACAAGCAGTTTTTCGTAATTTGTTGGCTGAGGATCTTCTTCTTTTAGCCACAAAGGTTCGTATAATCTTTCTCCTGGTCTAGGACCTATAAATTTTATGTTAATGTCTTTGTAAGGTTCAAAGCCGCTGAATCTTATAACCTGTTCTGCCAAGTCCACTATTTTAATGCTTTCACCCATATCAAGAAGATAACTTTTTCCGTTTTTTCCCACTCCTCCAGTCTGAAGAACAAGTGAACAGGCTTCCGGAATAGTCATAAAAAATCGTTCCATATTTTTGTCTGTTACAGTTACCGGCCCGCCGTTTTGAATTTGTTCCATAAAAATTGGAAGGATTGAACCTCTGCTGCCCAAAACATTACCGAATCTAACGAACATAAAATCCTGGTTTTGTTTGCATTTTTTTGCAGCTTCAAGAACAAGTTTTTCGCTAAGCATTTTACTTGCTCCATAAACACTAACCGGGTTCACAGCCTTATCAGTTGAAATTAGAACAAATTTTGAAACACCGCATTCAAGACTGGCATCAAGCAGATTTTTTGTACCGAATACATTGTTTTCTATAGCAGCAACTGGATTTTCTTCCATCATAGGAACATGTTTGTAAGCCGCACAATGAAAGATAACATCTGCGCGGGTTCTTGACAAAATGTATTTTACATATTCCTTATCTTTCATGTCCCCAATAATCGGAACTAAAGTAGCTTTTTCTCCAACACCTTCATTCTGCAGAAGATGAAGTTCACGGTAAATGCTCACAATTGAATTTTCACCATGTCCAAAAAGATATAACCTTTCTGCGCCTCCGCTTAATAACTGCCTTGAAAGTTCACTGCCAATTGAACCGCCGGCACCAGTAATGAGAACACGTTTACCTCTTAAGTATGAAAGACTTTTGTGCAAAGGAATAACAACTGCATTGCGTCCCAGAATATCCAGAGGATTAATTTCACGGGTTTGGGCAAGGTGAGCTTTGCCGTCAATTACCTGACTGATTGAAGGAAGAATTCGAATGTTAAAAAATCCATTGTTTTTGAGGACAGAATAAATTTCTCTGATTCTTTCTGCTTTTGCGCTGGGTACTGCAATAATTGCTTCGTCTAAAGGACCAACACGTAAAAGACTTGCCATGTTGTCAATTGGACCTAAAACAGGTATTGAATCAATTTGAGTTCCAATCAAATCCTGATTATCATCAAGAAAGGCTGCTACCTGACCAAAAACTTTTTTACGCTGCAAATCCTGTGCAATCATCTGGCCTGCAAAACCGGCACCAATTATGTAAAGTCTGGGACTAATACTGCTCATTTTAAAAATACTTCCACCTTCTGTAATTTTATCACAATAATATTGTTTCTTCAATAAATTCACTGATTCTGAATTTTTATTAAAAAACTCTAAACTCTTCTTTTATAATTCCGACAAATTAATAAGAGAAGTAATATAAACAGAAGGGGATAATTTATGAAAATCAAAAAAATCTTAGTTGCAGCAGCAGTTCTAGTTTTTTCTACCTGTGGTTTTGCAAAATCAATTGCACTTCAGGTTGTTCAGGTAGACAGTATTCAGAAAGAAATCAGAGCATCTTCTGTTTCTGTTGAAGAAGTTATTCTAGACAATCTTTTTTTGAATGGTTTTATTGCCACAAATTCTCCAATTTATTCTGCTGATAAAATCAATAAAATTCAGGATGCAGATAAAACTGGCATTAATGAAGCAAAAGAAGGTTTCTGTGAATATTTTATTTCTGTTGTTTTGAATTATAAAAAAGGTAAAGATAATAGAGTTGAATTAAATAAACTCAGCATGATTAAAAATGCCCAGTGGAAAATTATAAACGTTGCCGATGGTACTGTTGTTGCCTCTGGTGAAAATTCAGTTGGAAAAGTAACATCAGAAAACGACAATAAAGAAGGGGTTCAATCATTTGCATTAAAAGTTGCAAAGGATATAGAACAATTCCTCAAATAAAAAATATCGATTGTATTGTAATAGGCGGGAATAATATGAAGAAATCAATTGCATTATGGGTTTTAAGTTTATGTGCCTCATTGATTTTTGCTGCATCTTTTGAAATAGAAGGAAAGGCAGTTATTGCACAGGTTGATGAAATGCCGGAAGGTTTATTTGCAAAAACAGTAGGTTATCTTCCTGGTGACTGTCTTAATGTTACAAATCAAAAAACAGGTAATACTTGTGAACTACTGATTTTAGGTGCAATTGATCCGGCAGAAGGAATTGCAGTGCTCCTCACTCCAGAAGCTGCCAGTAGTCTGAATGTTTCAAAGAATGATGATATTCAGGTTTCAGTGACTAAACGTTCTGGAGAATTAGATGATATTTTTATTGGTAAGGCAATTATTGCAGCTGATAGTCAGTTTAATTTTGAAACAGAAAATCCAAAGGTTCCAGTTTTAACTGACGCTGTAGAAGAATCAACAGAACTGATGGTAAGTAATGATTCAATTGAAGATTCAGAATCAACAGTGTCTCAGGATTCTTTTGAAATGGATCTCCAGAATATTACAATGAAATCTCCGGCAGAAGACGGCTATAAATCACAAGAAGAACAAGTTGAATCTGAAGTGCAGGAAGTTGTAATTGCAGATGGGGAAGATGTTCAGGAAGATGTTAAGCCGGAAATTGCAGAAGCAGAACCAGTTGAATCTGAGGTGCAGGAAGTTGTAATTGCAGAGCCTGAAGATGTTCAGGAAGATGTCAAGCCGGAAATTGCAGAAGCCGAACCAGTTGAATCTGAAGTGCAGGAAGTTGTAATTGCAGATGGGGAAGATGTTCAGGAAGATGTTCAGCCGGAAATTGCAGAAGCAGAACAAGTTGAATCTGAAGTGCATGAAGTTGTAATTCCAGAGCCTGAAGAATCAATTGCACAAAAAAATCAACAGGAAACAGAACTTAAAGAAGAAGTTTTGGATGATTTAATTGCCGCAGAAGATGGTATTGAAGAAACTACACCTGTTGAAGAAGATCCAAAAATTGCAGTTTCAGAAGATGAAATGATTTTTGCTACAGATGATGTTGTTGTGCCAGAACCAGTGCCAGATTCAACTCCAGTTGCAAATGTTCAAGATAAATCAGAATATGAACCAATTATTCTGCCACAGCTTCAAGATTCACTGGCGGTTTCAGAAACAGTTCCAGAAATAGAAGAAATTACAGAAGAAGAAACAGAGCATGTTCCAGTGGCTGAACCGGAAGTTCTTGTTCCATCAACTCCAATTGTTATTGCGCCAGTTCCAGTTTCTCCTGAGCCAGAATCCAGAGTTGCTTCAAATAGTAATAACAGTCTGCTGCAGAAATACCTTGTAGATAGTCTTAATTTACTTTCTAAAGATAAATATTATATTCAGATTGCAATTATGGGAGATGTTTCTAATATTGATTCACTTTTGGCAAAATACAGTAAATATCCGCTGATTGCAGTTCCAAGAACAAGCAGAGAATATATGATTCTTGCAGGTCCTTGTTCCGAAGATGAATATGGAACTTTACTTGCAAAATTCAAATCTTTTGGCTTTAAAGATGCTTTTGTAAAACGTCTAAAATAAGTCTATAAAGAATAACTTTAAAAAAATCGTCAAAAAAAACTTGACGATTTTTTTTATGTCCATTATATTATTAATAACTAACGGGGATGTTCCGGTTTCGACAGACAGGAGTAATCTTGTGCTGCAGGTAAGGGAGTCTGAACCTTTGAATTCAGAGAAACAAATAACTGCAAAACGTAGAGAAGACGAACAGTCTGAAAACGAACAGTTAGCACTCGCTGCTTAAGCAGTGCCGGTAATCAAGTTGTGCTGTTCCTAACAATTTGAATTACTGTCAGAAACAGGGACTTGCCGGTTGTATAGTCTGGTATATGACTGGGACTTTTTCCAGAATACGGAGGAGACGCTTTTAAGGCTGCTACCTTCTCCCGACAACTACCTCGCCTTAATAAACCTGTAGAGGCGCCTGGTTAGCCAGCCTGGACTGGAGTTCAACTCTCCACATCTCCAAACTCTAAGGGGCTGTCCTAAAAGAATTTAGCCTCTGTCATTCTGAATCTGGTTCAGCATGACAGGACTTATTGGACAGCCCCTGATTTTTTTGAGCTAAATTTAACAATCTGCTCTTTAACAGCTTATTTAATCTTTACATAAAAAAAACCTGCCCAAAATATGGACAGGCTAACAATTATCATGAGTGTAATTATTTTATTCTACAGAAACACCGTCACGTTTCTGCTGGAATCTTTTGAGCATTGCAACACCGTTACGTTTGTCGTTGTAAACAAAGCCGCCGTTCCAATATTCCAGAGCAGCAAACAAAGCGTTACCACCGTCCTGGTCATCGGATTTTTTTGTTTTGAAAGAAACGTAGTTTGAAAGTTCCTCAAAGTTTGAAGTATGAAGACAATCCAAACGTTTTCTGTTAAATTCATTCCATTTTTCCAGATCTTTAAAACCTTCACCTTCATCTTCTACGATAATGTGTGCATGGCTTGGTGTGAATGAATACCACACGTGAATTTTCTTGTTAATATCACAATTGTTTCCGTGTTTAACACCGTTTTTAATTACTTCTGAAATCTGCTGTTCAAGAAGGTTTACTTCTTTAATTTCAAGTGGGGCAGACTGAACAATCAAAAGAGTGTAGTATCGAATCTGACGGAAGTCAGAAACAAATTCTTTATATAGCATATTTGTTTTATCAAATAATGGGTCATTACCGTCAGCGCGCAATTCTTTAATTTCCATCGTTAACTCCAAAAATTTTGAGAATAATAAACTTTTTTAAGTAACCCAGCCGATTTAACAAATCAGCCGGCAGCAAACAAGTATTGGTTCTACCTGAACTACTCGTTGATCATAAGCAGAGCTTCTTCAACACTATTTGAAATAGGGAAGTAACCCATCAACTTTGTAAGTTCAATAACTTTCTTTACAGAACCATGAATGTTTGCAATAGAAAGCTTAAGGTTCATCTTTTTGATTGTTGAACAGATGTAAATAAGGGCACCGATTCCAGACGAGTCGATGTAATCAACCTGTTCAAGGTTAATGATGAAAGATTTTACGTTTTTTTCAAGCATTTTCATAACAAGTTCTTTAAGCTTGAAGGAATTGTAAAGGTCCATTTCGCCATTTACGTCGATAATGTAAACTTCACCGTTTTTTCTAATTTTAAGTTCCATAATTTATGCTCCTTAAAGTTTCTTACTGTATTTTAATCAAAAGTAATGTTTGATCATCATGTTGATTTGCATTACCAATGAACTTTTTAATATCACTCTTTATCAAGTTTGCGATATCTTTTCCCGACGAACCATGATTGGCTTTAATCAACTTCATTAAAGTTTCTCTACTGTACTGTTCACCATGAACGTTAAGTGCTTCTACTAAACCGTCAGAGTAAGCAGCAAGAATATCACCACTGGATAATTCTTTTGTAAAGTCTTTATATTCAGATGTTTTATCAACACCAATTGGTTCCGTTCTTTCAGAAATCAAGCGGATTTCATCTTCTCTTGCATTGTAATAAAGAATAGAAGAACTACCACTTGTAGAATATTGAATTTTCTTTGTTTCCGGATCATAATTGATAAGTGCACAGGAAGCAAAGTGATCAGTGCTGAAGCTTTCGCCGCAAATTCCTTTATTTGCCCATGTTAAAATTGTTCCGGCACTTTGTTTTGTATTAACTACAAGTCTGAACATAGCACGAATCATAATCATGATTACCATACTGTTTGTTCCTTTACCTGCAATGTCGTTCATAATAAAGGAAATTCTGTCTTTTCTGCATGGAATAATGTCGTAGTTGTCACCACAAACACCTTCTGTAGGATTGAACACTGTTCCAATCTGGATTCCAGGAATTACAGGAAGTTTTGCCGGATGAAGCATATCCTGAATTCTTGCAGCAATTTCACTTTCCTTATTGCGTTCTGATTTTTCTATTACATCTTTTACGGCAGTAAGGCTTTTTACTGCGGCTGCTGCATATTCACCAATCTGTTCAACTACGTGAAGATCATCTTCTGTAAATGTTTCTGCTCCATAGTTACGGCTAAGACAGATTACGCCACTTACTTTGTCATTAATTTTAAGTGGTGCAAAAATATATCCTGCACTTTTAAGGAATTCTTCCGGACCGTTCTGGAAAATTCTCTTGTCATTTTCTGGTCTGTCAATAAGCTCTGCCTTACCGCTTGTGGCCACGTGACCAAAAACGTTTTCTCCAAGCTGGAAAGAAGCGTATTTAAAGTTTGTAGAAACACGCATTGGCTTGTGAGGCATATCATCAGGCAGTTTGTATGGAGGAGGGAAGTCTCCTGTAAAAGCTTTAACGGAGATAACGTCGTCAAAGTCATCAATCATAAGGATACATCCACCGTCAGAGTTTGTTACTTTTACAGCTGTTTTGATAGCATGATCCAATACCTGTGAAAGTCCTTCATCCTGTCCGATACATTCCGCTGCTTTAGCTGAAAATTCCTTGTTAATGTCAAGAAGCTTAACGTCTTCCTGTGTAATATCAAGAACATTCATTAAAACAGAATTTTCTTTTTTCTTTGAATCTGATTCGTTAGCTGCTGATGATTCAGCTTTCTTAGGTTCCATTAACACCAGAATAACTGAATAAATAAGGAACAAAAAAGCAGAGAAAGCCATTGCAACTGCTATAATTCCAAGTCCTGTAGTTTTTGTGCCTTCAGGAACTTTTTGTGTTGCGCAGAAAACCGAAATACCACCTATAATAGCTGTAGCAATCAAAGCAATGAAACTTACATTTGCTGTTTTGCGGATCTTTGAAATAATAAGCAATACAAAGATAGCAAGACACATTACTGCTGTTGCATAAAGTGGAATAAAAGCAAATCCATCGTTAAAATTCAAAGTTGTTAACTCCTTTAGAAATGTATCTTTTATAATTTTAACATTGAATGTTCATGCCGTCAAGAAAAATAATTTTATAACGTTAAGAATTTGGAGATTTTAGTTAAATTCGACTCATCTTAATGTTATAAAAATCATAATTGCCGGGTAGAATCTTCCTCATATTAAAAAAATAAAACCAATTTCTTAATTATTATCGACCTATTTTGCATTTTTCATGCGGATTTTTTCAAAAAAATTTCTGATTGTGTCAAAAAAAGTTTTGCCATATACCTTTTTAAATGTTTTTGCAGCTTCGTCCAGGGAAAAATAATCACCGAATCTTTTTTTAAGGTCATCCCAGTATTTTATTACGAATACATAAAGGTCACTTTCTGTTCTTTTGGGAAAATAATGCATTACGTTATTCCGTCTGATTGATTGTATTACTGGCATATATACGTTTTTAAACCAGGAGAGAACTGCTTCTTCAAATGGAATTTCCTTTTCTTTATCCATGTTGATGTAGTATTTGTGAATCAAAATATGATTATAAATCAAATCGTACATTCCGCAGGTTGTAAAATTAAGGCACCAGTAATCTGTAATGTCACCGAATACTGTTTCTGCGTAAAACATTCCCTTTTCGTATTTTATAACCTGTTTTAAAATATCTTCCCGGGAACTACCGGATTTAAGCTTAATTTCGCTCTGAATGCTGATTACGTCTGCATCAATCATTTCAAAACCCTTGCTTTTTGCAACGCTTACCCGGTGATTTCCATCTCTTACAAAATATAATCCGCCTACTTCATAAACTGTAATTGGAGGCAAAGCTATATCCTGGTAGTGGGCTATGTCGATATTTTCCCATCGTTCCTTAAGGTGATTGCTTTTGGGAAAGAAGTGATTGTCAAAATCCTTGTATCTTCCTTCGCTTCCCACAATAAGATTTACAGGAACAGGCATCATTCCTTTGTAAACTTCACCTTCTGGTTTAAGGAGTTTCCTAATGTCTGAAAAAGAAATTAATGTTGCTTCTTCCGGATTCAATAAATGAGAAATATCGTTAAAAAGAGCTTTGTTTCGTGCTTTAGAAAAGTCTTCATCTGCTTTTGACTGAATGTACGGTGAAACCAATTCGTTCTCCTTTATCGTTGAATTCTTCCTTCATTTCTATAACAAGATGGCTAAAACAGTTTACGATTAAAGTTGAACCCCTGAGTGTTTCTCTTGGGGCAATGTTGTCATAAAGGTGAATGTGCCCGTGTATCATCAGAGCTGGTCTGAATCTTTTTATAAACCAGTTGAAGCATTCAAATCCTTTGTGACAGGGATCTTCCTTGTCATGAATATGGCGGGGTGGTGAATGTGTTAAAAAAATGTCCAGGTATCTGCCGTAAATTATTCTGTTAAGTACTAATTTTGGTATAAGTTTTAAAAGCTGAATAGTCATCTGGCTGTTTGTAAACTGATCATCTCCATTGTTGTATCTAACAGACCCGCTGATACCTGCAATTAAGAGTGGGCTTTGTTTTTTAGTTGAATCCCGGAATTTTTTGAATCTTAGCTTTCTTGTGCGCAATACTCTGTTGCTGGCATAAACTGCTCCGTGACTGTATTTCATTGAGTCTCCGCTGGCAGACGCTTTTTCTGGTGTTGCAGTTATTCCCATAGTCTGTTTTCTTGAGTAATAGGAATATTCTTTTAAATTGTGGTTTCCAAAAACAAAATATGTGGGCTTTCCTAGTGTTGTAACTATATAGTCAACATATTCCATGGAAAGATCACCGGCGCAAAAAACTGCATCTACGTCTCCGTATCTTTCTTTTGCACTTACTGAGTATACTAATGGGTCAATCTGATCGGAAACGCAGAGAAAATTCATCAGATTTCAGCTTTTTCCAGGAATCCTTCCAGACTTGCTTTGTCGTAAAGTTCTACAGGTCTTGCTTCTGTAAATGATGCAGCGGTTCTTGTAAATCCTCCGGAAGAACATATGTATGCTTTTGTATAACCCTGTTTTTGAACAACGTCTACAACTTTTCTGACTACTGTATCGGTTATAGGTTCACTTTCTCTGTAAAATTGAATCAGATAAGTTGCAGCTCTCACGCCCCAGTTTTCATTTTTGCCTTCTGTTGCAAGAAACATACATCCGAATTTTGTAATCTGGAAGTTTGTAATGTACAGCTTCATTGAATTCATTACGATTTTTTTGCAGATTTCGCCAAAACGTTCAGCGCTGCAGGTAAGGTATTCTTTCATGTTGTCATTAGCCTGCAAGCCTTTATACTGGTTAAGCTTTTCGGCAACATCCCGGAAATTTGCTGTAACTGCAGTAATTTGTTCCCACTGGTATATGGCTTTGTCCAGAAGTCTCATTTTTTCATAGCACTGGGCAAGAAAATAACGGGCATTAAGGGTGTCGTCTGAACTCTCATTTTTGTTGGCTTTAACTGCAGTTTCCAGTTCAATTACTGCATTGTCATAGGAGTTTCCGGCCATGTAACAGGCTCCACGTTCAATTAATGATTTCTGGCGGAATTCACTATCTCTTTCTGCCTTTTCAAATGCGTTAAGGGCTCCGTTGTAATCCTGATTTTCTTTTAAAATTTTTCCAAGGTAATAATAGTTTGAATATGTGTTTGGACTCAGGGCAATGGCTGTGTCGATTTCTTTTTTTGCTTCTGTATACTGTTTGCTTCTGAACAGCATGTATCCCAGGGAAGCGTGAGCCTTAATATGTTTTCTGTTTGTGGCTACTGCTTTCTGGTAAAATTTAAGGGCCTGTTCTGTACGGCTTTTGTCTTCGTATATTTTTCCAATGTTATAGTAATTGTCGGAATTGGCAGGTTCAAGTTTTGTAAGAAGAAGATATTCTTTAAGTGCTTCTTCCGGATGATTGAATTTTTTGTGAAGCATTGCCATGTCTTTTCTGAATGAAAGCTCTGGAATGTCGCCGTTAAATATTGCGTTTTCATTAACAAGTATGTATTCCATGTATCCTAATTCTGTTTTGTTGTCAGAAATGTAGGCTTTTCCAAGATAATAATGGGCTACATAATCCTTTGCATTTTTAGCAATAATCTGCTTCCCCAGTTTCTGGGCCTGAGGATATTTTCCTGCCTTAATAAATTTTTTTAAATTGTCGATTTTTTTTGAACCTGAGGTGCTTTTGATGATTGCAATTAAAATGAATAAAATTGTGGCACCTAAAAGTGTAAAAATAATTATCTGAACGATTACTGGCATCTTCTAACCTTAATAAAAAATATTTGGAGTAATTATACTTTATTAAATCTGTTTTTGTCAAATATGATGGATTTTTTTTATCTTTACCAGTTTATTGTTTACCAGTTGATTGTTGCATTATTTTACAATATATGTTAAATTAAAGTGATGAAAAAACTGATTTCCATGATGGTAATTTTTTTGATTAGTTTTGCCTCGGTTTTTGCTGATTCATTTGATGAGGGAGAGAAATTTTACCTTAACAATGATCCGGTACAGGCAATTCCCCTTTTAAAAAAGTCACTGTCGGAAGTAAGAAATCCTCTGGCTTATGTTTATCTTTCTATCTGCTATTATCAGAACGGCGAGTTTCAGAACAGCATTGATATATGTAATACTGGCATGAAGGTGTCTGGAACAGATAAAAAAGTTCTTTGTGTAAATGCCGGCAACAGTGCTTTTGCTATGGAAGATTATAACCTTGCAGAACAGTGGTATTCAAAAGCTATGACTGCTGATCCTGAATTTGCAGAACCTGTTTTGAACAGAGCAAATGCCAGACTGAACAGAAAAGTGTATAAGTCTGCAAGGGAAGATTATATCAGGTATCTTGAATTATCACCCCAGGATGTTCAGCGTACACAGATTGAAATCCTTATTAAACTTCTGGATGAGCAGATTGTTCAGGATGAGTATGAAGAGCAGATGCGACTTGCAGAAGAACAGCGTATTCGTGAAGAAGAAGAAAGAATACGGCAGGAAGAAGAACGGCTTGCTGCACTAAAAGCTGAACAGGAGCGTATTGAAGCTGAACAGCGGGCAGAAGCAGAACGCATTGCTCTAGAAGAAAAAGCCCGTCGGGAAAAAGAATTATTGGATCAAATTGCATCCCAACTACAAAATGGTGATGTAGAAAATATGACTGCAGGTGCAGAAGGAACAATGGATTATGGCTACGAAACAGAACTCGAATAAAGAAACAGAAACATCTAAAAAGACAGCAGCAAAAACAACTGCCGCAAAAAAAACAAAAACAACATCTGGAAAGACTGCAACTAAATCTGCAGAAAAAAATTCTTCTGCAAATAAAACATCATCAGTGTCAAAAGCTGCAGCCCAAAAATCTACTGCTTCAAAAAAATCGGCATCATCTTCTAAAACATCAGCTTCTAAAACTGGTGCTGCAAAATCAACAGCAGTAAAAAAATCAGTTTCAACTGGGGCAAAAACAACTGGAGCAAAAACAACTGCAGCAAAATCTACAGGCACCAAAACATCTTCTGATTCTAAATCAACTGCAGCAAAAAAAACATCTGCTGTAAAGTCTACTGCTTCTTCAAAAAGTGCAGCAGAAAAGAAAACTACTGGTACAAAATCAACAGCAGCAAAAAAATCAACTTCTTCTAAGAGTACTGGAACAGCAGCAGCAAAAAAATCAACTGCAAAAACAACAAAAGCTGCTTCAAATAAAATTGTGGCAGAAGAAACTGTTGTATCAAAATCAACTCCAGCAAAGAAATCAACTGCAAAAACAACAAAAGCTTCTTCAAGTAAAAGTGCTTCAGAAGAAACTGTTGTGGCAAAATCACCTGCAAAAAAATCAGCATCTTCTTCTGCAAAAAAATCTTCATCAGAAAAAACTGAAGCAGTAACCAAACCTGTAGCAGAAGTTAAACAGGAAGACCCTTACGTATCAAAAGAACGTTCACTTATTAAGATGTTTTCTTCTTTTGTTGTTCCAGGTTCTCAGAAAGTTGATGACGAAACTGTACCTGTTCCTGATGACAGTGAAGAAAAACGCAAAAAAATCATTAAATACAGTGTAATTGGTGTTGCAGTTTTAATTCTGTTAATAATAATTCTTCTTTGTGCTAAAGGATGTTCAAGTAGCAAAAAGGAAGCAAAAAATAAAATTCTTGCTGAACGGGAAAATACAATTCTTCTGGCAAAAGATTTTATTGACCAGGAAATGTTTGACAATGCAATTTCTGAATTGAATTCACTTCTTAAAAAAGATCCCAAAGATAAAGAAGCAAAAACTTTGTGGGAAGAAGCTGTTCAAAAAAAAAAATTATATGATGCCAGAAATTCTCAAAATGGAAATTCCGGCGTAGGAAATATTAACATTGATACTTCCGGGCTTGCCAGTGGATTTGATTCATTGCAGCAGCAGCTTGAAGCTCAGACCAGACTTAATGAAGAACAGCAGAAGCTTTATGCTGAACAGATGGCTTTGAATAACAAGCAGGCAAAAGAGCTTGCAGATATGATTAAACGCCAGCAGGAACGGGATGAAGCAGAAAAAGCTCTTGAACAGGAAAAAAAGGCTCAGGCAGAAGCTCAGGCACAGTTAGCAGCAAAGGAAGAAGCTGAACGTAAAGCAAAAGAAGCAGAAATTGCCAAAAAAAATGCTGATTTTGCAAAAAAAATTGATGCAGTAAACCTGGAAATAGAAGGTGCTAAAGCTAAACTTGCTGCCGGAGATCTTTCTGGGGCTTTAAAACAGTTTCAAAAAGCAAAAAGTCTTTTGCCGGAAGGTTCAACTCCAGAAGAAGTTAAGCTTATTGCAGATAAAAAAGCTCAAATTGCAAATATTTTATTAGAATCATCAGTTAACGGCAATTATGGGCCTGCAGATAATCAGACTCTTTTGACTCAGGCTTCAAATTATGCAAATAATTCAATTACTGATGACCCAGACAATGCTCTTGCTCATTATGTTCTTGGACAGAAAGCCTACAAAGAAGGAAACTTTGTTGAAGCAGAAAAAGAACTTAAGCTTGCAATTTCCGCTGACGGCAAAAATTATATGTACTGGTATTATCTTGGACTTACTCAGTTCCGTGGAAATAAACCTACTGATGCTGTAAATTCATTTAAAACATCAATCAATTTATATTCTAAATATGCACCGGCTTATTATGCTTTGGGTGTTGCCTACAAATCACTTAATAAAACAAGCGATGCACTTACAAGCTTCAGAAAGGCTTATCAGACAGATTCAAATCATTCAAATGCTTATAAGGAAGCTGCTCGTATTCAGGCTGCCAGTGGTAATTACGCTGATGCAATCAATCTGTTTAATGAATCAATCCGTATTGATCCAAAACGCACAACATATAATGAACTGGGAAGCGTTTATGAAAAATCCGGAAATTTAAAAGAAGCAGAAGCCGCCTACAGAAAATCAATTTCTCTTCTTGGCCCTTCAGAAGATGACCCTCTTACTTATTACAATTTGTCATCGGTTCTTTTAAATCAGGGAAAAACAAATGATGCTGTTGAATATGCAAAAAAATCTTATGACAGCAAAAATAAATTCCGTACTGTAAAACAGAAAGTTGACGCAATTTATAATTATGCTCTTGTCTGCCAGAATACAATGGATTATGAAAATGCAATTCCTCTTTATCAGGAAGTAATTACTCTTGATCCTGCTAACTGGAAAGCTAAACTTAATCTTGGAAAAATCTGTCTGGAAAAAGGTCAGACTGATACAGCAATTTCTCTTTTGTCCAGTGCCTATACAATTCAGCCGGATATTTATGAAATTAACAATAATCTTGGAAATGCTTACGCAACTATTGGGGATTATGACAAATCTATTACATTCCTTTTGAATGCGTTAAAGAGTCAGCCAAAAAATATTACAGTAAAACGAAACCTTGCCAGAGCTTACGCAAAAACTGGTTCATGGCAGAATGCAAAAATTTATTTTGTTGAAGTAACTGATGCTGATTCCTCTGATTATGATTCACTTATTGATCTTGCAAATATTTACATTCAGCTGGGTGATAAAGAAAGTGCAAAGCGGAATTTAAATAAAGTAATCAGTAACAAACCTAATCTTCGTGTTGATGAAGTCAGACAGTTAATGAGTTTATGTGAATAAAAATAAAAAGGGGTTGTCCAAAAAGAATGGGCAGCCCCAGTTTTCTATGTTCTTTTTACTAGAGAGAATAATTGTTCTCTTGTAATTGCGGTCCAAACTGGGCGTCCGTGAGGGCAGTGGGGATCTGGCAGATTAAGTGCCCGTTCCGCTAAATCTGCTGCAACTGTATTATCAAGGTACATACCATCCATTACTGCTGAACGGCATGCGTTTGATGCGGCAATTGATCTGATGATTTCTTTTGGATCGACCCTCTTTTCTAAAATATCTTTCTGCAAATCTTCTTCTGTTCCCGACCATCTTCCAGGAACTGTTGAAAATTCCCAGGTGTTTTCAGATTTTTTTGTACAGTTAAAACCGGCTTCCTTTAATTTCTGAACATTTGATTCAATATACAAATCATCTTCGTCCCTTTCTGTCTTTATTACATAGGGAATCAAAAGCTGCTGAATTGAACCTGGGTTTTGGATAATCTGGTCAAACCGTAATCGTTCATCTGCGGCATGCTGGTCAATTATAAAAAGAGTGTTGTTTTTTTCTGCAATAATAAAAGTGCCAAGTGCAGTTCCAATATATTTAAATTGACCTTCTTTTTGTGCTTTAATTGGAAATGAACGGTTCAGATTATTTGAGGAATCACTTTTGGAAGCTGCATCAAAAATTGATTCTGCATCCGGCCTGTAAGTTTTAAATGAGTTTGATTTTGAATCGAATATGTTTTGTGTTTGTCTTGATGATGATCCAAAAAATCTTGAACGGTTGTCAAAACTGGAACGGTTTTCTGCCTGATAAACTGGTTTTGTATCATTTGCATTAATGACTGGAAATTTGTTTTCCAGAGACAAATTGTCTGCAATTTCAAACTGTGGGCTTTCTTCAAATCCAAGCTGATTTTCTATATCTTTAAGCTTTCCATCATCCTGTGCCATGTTTACCATTGTGCTTACAGAATAATTTTTAAAGAAATTTTTTGTTGCTGTGCTTACTGCATGGTGGACAGTTCCTAAATCTTTAAATCTGCATTCTCTTTTTGCCGGATGAATGTTAAAATCTACAAGGCTGGAATCAATATTTAAAAATAAACATGCAACGGGGTGGCTTCCGTTTGGAAAATAACCCTGGCAGCCGTATTCAATTGCCTGAAGAAGTGAATATTCCTGAATTCGTCTTCCGTTTACGTAAATGTAAATGTTTTTTCTGTTATCTCTGGAAACTGATGGCTCTCCGATTACAAGTGAAAAACTCCACATTCCTTTGCTGTCTTTGTCTTTTACTTCATAAAACAAACTGCTGCTTTCTTTAAGACCTAATGTCTGTACAAAACGCTGGCATAAAGTCTGACCTGCAGGAAGATTTAATTTTTCTACTCCGTCTATTGAAAGACAGAAATTTATGTCTGTTCTTGGAAGTGCTTTTTCTTCGAACATTGTCCGGCATAAAATGGCTTCACTGGCCGGGCGTTTTAAAAATAATCGTCTGGCAGGAAAATTTTCAAACAAATTCTGAACCTGAACAATAGTTCCCTTTACTGGTGAATGAGAGGTGATTATGTGATCTTCTGTTATGCTGGCCTTCATCTGGCAGCTTCCGCTTATTATTTCCAGGCGGCCAACTGCAGCCATACTTGCTAAAGCTTCTCCTCTAAAACCAAGAGTTGTAAGATTTAACAGATCCTGTTCTGTTTTGATTTTGCTTGTAGCGTGAGGGTGGGCAGCTGTCTGTAAGTCCGTTCTGCTCATTCCGCAGCCATTGTCTACTACCCGGATGGAATCAATTCCGCCACCGTTTATTTCTACTGTAATCTGATTTGCACCGCTGTCTACTGCGTTGTCCATTAACTCACGGACAATTGCGTTTGGTCTGTCAATTACTTCGCCTGCCGCAATTTTTCTGGCCACTTCCGGGTTCAGTAAAAAAATTCTCTGCTGTTCACTCATCTGTAATTACTTTCTTGTTCCGTTTATTTCTTCATTTTGCGAAAAGAGTTCAAGTCCTGAATCAACAACTTTTCCTGACTGGTCTGTTACCGGTTCCTTTGTGAGAATCTGGATTTTACTTTCGATTTTTTCTATTTCTTTTTTCATTTCTTTTGTAAGTTTTATTCCTTCTTCAAATGCGCTTAATGCATCTTCCAGAGAAATACTGCTGCTTGTTATCTGGTCTGTAAGTTCTTCAAGTCTTCCAAGTTTATCTTCAAAGGTTGCCATATAATTCTCCTCTTTACTTTATTATTTTCCGTTTTGAATTCTGGTGACTGTGGCAGTAAGTTTTCCTTTTGCTGGAACAATAGTAATTTCACTGCCTGTTTTTGTATCATCAGGACTTCTGATTACTTTTCCTGTCTGAGCATCAACAACCATTGAGTATCCTCTGTTAAAAATTGATTGAGGATTGCAGTTGTTTAAAATCATTTCATTGTCTGATATTCTGCGCTTTAATTCATCAATACGATAATTCATATTTTGAATCAAATCATCACAGGCTTTGTCATACCTCATCATGTAGGGCTGCTCAATTATTCTGAACTGCATTTCCATATTTTCTTTGGTGAATCTGTTCATCATCAGTTTAAGCCGCTCAATTTTTGAATTGATTGTCTGAATCATCTGGTCTTGGGCATCCTGAATTCTGTTTAATGTATCGGTAAGCAGTGGAATTGCAATTTCTGCTGCAGCACTGGGAGTTGGAGCGCGAACATCGCTGGCAAAATCGCAGAGGGAAAAATCAATTTCGTGACCAACTGCAGTAATAACAGGAATATCCGAATTATAAACTGCTCTTACAACAGATTCTTCGCTAAAAGGCAGCAGATCTTCCAGACTTCCGCCACCCCGGCCAACTATAAGGGTATCGCACATTTTATATTTGTTGGCTGTAAAAATCTGGCGGCAAACACTTTCTGCACATTCTGCCCCTTGAACAATTGCCGGAAAAACAATGATGTTTACCTTGGGATTTCTTCGTTTTGCAATATTAATAATATCCTGAAGGGCCGCACCGGTTGAGCTTGTTACTACACCAATTGTTTTTGGAAATCGTGGAATGGGTTTTTTATGGCTGCTGTCAAAAAGTCCTTCTGAAGCCAGTTTACGTTTACGCATCTCGATTATTTCCATAATATCACCATTACCTGCTGCTTCCATGGAAGTAATGAGAATTTGATAATTACCATTTTTAGGATATACAGTGATTTTTCCCCGAACCTGAACAAGCATTCCGTCTCTTGGAGCAAATTTCAGATACTGGGCATTCCCTCTGAACATAACTGCACTTATCTGGCTTTCTGCATCTTTTAGAACAAAATACAGATGACCGGAAACATTGGGCCTGAAATTTGAAATTTCTCCTTTAAGAACAACAGTTGTAAAGCTGTTTTCCAGCATTGTCTTAATGAGACCTGTAAGTTGAGAAACTGTAAGAATGTTGTTTTCAAAGGTGTTCAAGAGTTACTCCTGCTGTTTTGATTCAATATGAATAATATAACTGTTTAACTTGCAATTTTCAACTATTTGTCACATAATATAGATATAATGAAATCAGTAGTATTTTTGTATAGTGGAAATCCATCTCCAAATAAATTTGAACCTCTGTTTGATGGAAAAAGTTCTTTTGAACTTTCTCTTTTGTGGGCAATAAATGTTAAAGAATGTGACCAGATTATTGTTCTTGGCCTTGATGAATTTGCAGAGAAAATCAATTCAGAAATCAACCGGGTAAAAAATAAAAATTCCTGTCAGAAACAGTTTCTTACAGTATTAAAACCTTGTTGGACTACAAGTCTGCTTGTTCAGGAAATGGCTGTAAGAACCGCTTCCTGTAGTGCAGAATGTGCAGTTTATGCATGGGCCGACTGTCCTCTCCTTGACCAGGAACTTACTTACAGTGTAACTCTTGCCCATGAAGCCTATTTAAGTGAATATACTTTTGCAGACGGTTATCCTTATGGTTTTGCCCCGGAAGTAATTAACGCCGGAACATTGAATGTTTTGAGCTCTCTTGCTCAGGGCAGTCAGAAATCAGAAGGTGATAAATTTGTTACAGAAAATTCAGTATTTTCACTGATGAAAAATGATATAAATTCCTTTGAAGTTGAAACTGTTATTTCTCCAGTTGATTACAGACTTCTGCGGCTTTATTTTACTACCAAGAATAAAATTGAATTAACAGCAACTCAAAATCTTTACTCCCTGGCTAAAGAAAAGGGAATTAAATTCTGTGCAAATGAACTTTCCAGACTGGCAGCTCAAAGTGTTCAGGTGCAGAGAACTGTTCCTGCTTTTTATAACATTCAGGTTACATCAAAAACAAATCAAAAGCCTCTTTATTATCCTTTCCCGGAAAAATTCATGGGGCGAAATACCTGCATAAATACAGAAATCACAGTTGAGCAGATGAATTCTCTTGCAAAGCAGATTGTTGAATTAAGTCACCATGCTGTTGTTTCTTTTAGCCTTTGGGGAGAACCTTTACTTCATGACAATATTGCAGAACTTGTAGGAGCGGTTTTAAAATATCATTCATTAAGTGTTTTAATAGAAACAAATGGTGTTGCTCTTACAGAAGAACTGGCCGCAAAAATCAAATCAGAAGCCGATAAATACGGGGCAAGAACTAACGATTATCCAGCAGTTTCATTTATTGTAGATCTGGACGCAGCAGACAGCGAAAAATACATGATTATGCATGGAATAGAAACTCTCCAAGATGCTTCCACACAGTTTGATAAAGCTGTAAATTCAGTTTCAATCCTGGAAAAATATTTTGCAGGATGTGTTTATCCTCAATTTTTAAGGGTGAATAATAATGAAGACCAGCTGGAAAAATTTTACCGCAGGTGGAGCAGCAGGGATAGTGTTACAGGTGGAAAAGTAATAATACAGAAATTTTCAAGTTTCTGCGGACTTTACAACGATGAAAAACCCGCTGATCTTTCTCCTGTTGAACGGAATACCTGCTGGCATTTAAAGCGGGATTTCTGCATTTTAAGCAACGGTGATGTTCCTGTTTGCCGGGAGTCTCTTGATAGAGAAATAATCGGTAATGTATTTGCTCATGGACTGCAGAATGTATGGAACCGTAATCAGGAAATGACTCAGGATCATCTTGATAAAAATTACTGCCAGATGTGCAGGGATTGCGATGAATATTATACCTTCAATTTTTAATGAAAAAAATTTGAATTATACAATTCTTGGAAATCCCAATGCTCCAAGAAAAGTTCTCATGGATACAAGCTGTGTAGTTTTATCAAGGTGCGACAGTCATTTAAAAAAAATCGCTTTTGAAAATATCAAAAAAATCGGCTTTAAAGAAGTTTTCTGCCTTGTGGATGAAAGCGTCTCCTTTAATGCAATAAATTTTACTCAGGAATTTCCAGAGCTTTATTTTGTGGTTGTTCATGATAAAACAAATATTGGAAGCCTCATAAATCTTGGGGTAAGTCTTTCTACTGGTTCTCATGTGCTTGTACTTCATGACGATTTATGTCTTGAAAAATTGATTTTTACTCCGGAGATGGAATCAAATCTTACCGGTCTTAACAAATATGCAGTTGTACCAGCTCTTTCTAAAGGCACTTTTAAAATGTCAACCCACTTTTCGCCTGATGTAGTTAAAAGCGTTTTTAATGTAAAAACAGTGGAAAAACCAAAAAATCACAATAAGACTTTATATCCTTTTGATTTTACATGCTTTCTGAACAGAGAAAAATTCATGCGTTTAGGGGGATATGACTGGACTATTGACTCTCCCTACTGGCAGAATCTTGATCTTTCTGTAAGATCATGGCTTTGGGGAGAAGAAATTATTTCTTTAAAATATTTTACTTTTACTTACGGGCTGGACCTTCCAGTAGAAGACAGAACTGCAGATCTTTCATATTTAAGGTTTTATTTAAAAAATCTTCTGCCGGTGTATAATGCTGATCATGCATCATTGCCTAAGCGGAAATTTTTTGCATTTAAGTCCAGAAATGGCTGCGGCTTTGCAGAAAGTATCCGCCAGTTTAAAGATGCAAGACGCTGGGTTGAACAGAATAAATATCGTTTTAAAACAAGTGCCTTTCTTCTTGTAAGAAACTGGGATTCTGTAATTTAATTAATGGGGAAAACTATGAAGCTTTTTGAGATATTCAGAAAAAATAAAAAGAAAATATGCCTCATTATTCAGTGCCGTCTTTCGTCAACAAGATTGCCGGGAAAAGCACTGCTTCCTCTTGGAATCAATGAATCCGGCCAGATGGTTGTTCTGGAATGGGTTTTACGGGCCATGAAATCTGTAAAGTGCAATCAGTATGTGCTGGCAACTGATGAATCAAGTTATGATGAACTTCTCCCTTATGCAAAAAAATGGGGATATGAAATTTACAAAGGCCCCCGGGAAGATGTTCTTGCACGGTTTTGCGGCGTAATTAAAGAGACAGAATGTGATTTAATTGTTCGGGCTACAGCAGATAATCCGTTTTTGTTTTATGAAGCGGCACAGGCTCAGCTAGATGAATACATTAAAAATGAATCAACATGTCATGCTGATTATTATACCTGGACCGGTTTGCCTCACGGATGCGGAGTAGAAATAATTGATGCCCGTTCACTTTTAAAAGCCGCCGCAGAAACAGACAGCCCCTATGATCATGAACATGTGGGACCTGCTCTGTACAATCATAAAGAAAAATTCAACTGCGTCTTTACACCGGCTCCAAACAGATGGAATTACCCGGAACTTCGCACTACAATCGATACAGCCTTTGACTATAATAGGGCATTGACTCTTGTACATGAAATTTCACAGGGACGTAAAACTACCGGACCTTATACAACAGAACAAATTCTTCAGGGAATGTGGCAGCCTTCTGTAAGAAATCCGGTACTTTATATTCCATGCACTTTCAAAGGCCACGGAACAGGTCATTTAAGAAGATGTCTTGAACTTGCGTGTAAAAATCATTCTTTTGTGTATATACCTGATGAATCAACTCTTTCTCAGATTAAGCAGCTGGTGGAAGAATATAAAAACAAAGGGTTAAATTCTTATCAGATAGTTAGTTCTCTTACGGATATTGACTCATATTCACTTGTTGTTACAGATTTATTCAATACAAGTGATGAAATGGCTAAGCTTTTTGATAAAGTAAAAACTGTTTGTGCACTGGATGAAGGAAGACAGGATACAAATTATGCTGATTATACACTGGATATTATTCCATCAATCGTAAAATCAAAGAAAATTAACATGATTGAACCTGGTTTTATGCCGGCTCCACAAAAAGTCAGAAGCGAACATCAGACTGCCATTCATACAGCCCTTGTTACAATTGGTGGAGAAGATCCTGCAGGGTATGCAATGCCTTGTGCCGTTGCTCTTGCTCAGAACAATGTTTATACAACAGTGATTATATCCCAGCCGGAACAGTTTATGCTATCAATCCCAGAAGAGCTTAAAAAATATATAAAAGCTACGGGTCCTGTAGAAAACCTTAAGGAACGGCTTTATGAATACGATCTTGTTGTAACTCACTATGGGTTTACAGCTTTTGAAGCAAGAAGTGCAGGCTGTGCCGTAATTTTAACTGCAACAACAGAATATCATTCTAAACTTGCAGAAAACTATTCTTTTGTGTGTATTGGATTTGTGGAAGCTAATAAGGCAAAATTTGCTTCACTGCTGGAAGATTCAGATAAACTTTATGCCCGTGAGGAATCTATCCAGAGTAAAGATCTTTCAGAATATATAAAAATCCTTGCAGAAGGAAAATCAATTGAATGTCCAGTCTGTCATAAGCATAACGGTGCTAAAAATCCAGTAATCAGTCGTACAACGGACAGAACATACCGAAAATGCCGCACCTGTGGAATTACTTATCTGTCTTTTGGGGCTAAAGAGCAGCTTAGTCAGTATAAAAGAGAATATTTCTTTGAAGATTACAGGGCTAAATATGGAAAAACTTATCTGGAAGATTTCCAGAACATTAAAAGCCAGGGCGTAAGAAGAATAAGTAATATTGATTATATTTACAGAAGAGGACATTCCAGTGTTACTCCAAGTATTCTGGATATTGGATGTGCAATGGGACCATTCCTTGATGCCGCAAATGATTCAGGATGGCAGGTGTTTGGTACAGATATTTGTGAGGATGCAGTTGAATATGTACAGAATCAGCTACATTTTCCTGCATGTACTTCAAAATTCCCCCTTCTGGATCCAGAGTCACAGTTTGGTCTGCAGAAATTTGATGCTGTAACAATGTGGTATGTTATTGAGCATTTTGAAGACCTGGATTCTGTTCTCAAAAAAGTAAGTGAACTTGTTAAAAAAGGCGGCATATTTGCTTTTAGTACACCAAGTGGAAGCGGTGTAAGTGCTTTATACAATAAGGATTTTTATTCTAATAGTCCAAAAGATCATTTTACAATCTGGGAACCTAAAAAAGCTGATGCAATTTTACGCAGATATGGTTTTAAAACAGTAAAAATAGTGTCTACTGGTCATCATCCCGAAAGATTTCCGGGAATGGAGAAGGTTTCAAATAAATCTCTTAAGTTTAAAATTGTCCGTCACAAAAGCAAGGCCAGAGGTTTAGGTGATACTTTTGAGTTATATTGCCGAAAAATAAAATAGTTTGAGGTAAATTATGGAAACAATGTTGATTTTAGGCGCAGGTTTAATGCAGAGAAGTGCTATAGAAGCTGCAAAGGAAGAAGGTTATTTTACTCTGGTAGTTGATGCTAACCCCAATGCAGTATGTGTGCCTTATGCAGACCGCTTTGAAAAAATCGACTTAAAAAATAAAGATGAAATTCTTAAACTTGCTCAAACCTTGGGCAGTGACCTTAAAGGAGTATTTACCTGCAGTACTGATTTTTCTGAATCTGTTTCCTATGTTGCCCAAAATCTTGGTTTAGTAAGTCACACTCTTGAAGCGGCCCGGAATGCATCAAATAAATTAAGAATGCGAAAATGTTTTCAACAGAATTCCCTTAGTTCTCCATCTTTTTCCGAAGTAACAAGACAAACTTTATCTGGTTATCTTGAAGGGGGAATCCTTAACAGCACTGTTTTTCCTAAAGTAATTAAACCTCAGGATAATATGGGTGCAAGAGGATGCAGAATTATCCGCAGAAAAGAAGAATTTTTAAGTGCCTGTGAAGATGCTATTATTTCAAGCCGCACAGGAAGGGCAATTCTTGAAGATTACATGGAAGGACCTGAGTTTTCAATTGATGCACTGGTTCATAAGGGAACTCTTACAATTACAGGTTTTGCAGACAGACATATTTTTTATCCCCCATATTTTATAGAAATGGGCCATACTATGAGCTCAAATTTTCCTAAGGCAGAAATTAATCGGGTAATTGAATGTTTTGCAAAAGGAGTAAAAGCTCTGGGACTTTCAGAAGGTGCCGCAAAAGGTGATATAAAACTTGCCAGACTTAAATCCGGGGAATATGTTCCTATGATTGGTGAAATTGCTGGTCGGTTAAGCGGCGGATATATGAGCGGTTGGACATTTCCTTATGCCAGTGGACTTAATCTTACAAAAGAGGCACTGCTGATTGCTGCAGGTAAAGAGCCTCAAACTCTTGAAAAACTTAGAAAGCCTCTGGATATAAAGGGAACAGGCTTTGATCTCTATGAGGTTGAATGTAGTGCTGTAAGTGCAGAAAGAGCATTTATTTCTATTCCTGGAGTTGTAAAAGAAATCTACGGCAGAGAAAATGCAGAAGCCTGTCCCTATGTTAAAAATCTGTATTTCAGGGTTAAAGCCGGAGATAGAGTTGATTTTCCTAGAAATAATGTGGAAAAATGCGGAAATGTTATTACTTTGTCTAATGATTATAATCTTGCAGTTGAATCAGCGGCTTCTGCAGTTTCAAAAATTGTTTTAAGATTGGAACCATCAGTGGCCGAAACAGAAAAATTTCTTTTGGGAAAAGTGCCGGCCCATGAAAAAGGATTCCCACCGGATGCTTTCCAGTTAACAGAACAGGAACAGAAACGATTTATGGAATTTCTTGACAGTGCCCGTGAAATTCCTGAAAATAAAAGTATAACTATGTTTATTCCAAAAGTTCTTGAAGAAATTAAAGATACAAGAAAAGACTGGAATAACAGAACTATTGCAGAAACTGTAAAGCTTTTTGATGATATCAGAATGATTCATCCTAAACTTGACTGTAAAACTTTCTGGAAGTGCTTTGTCCGGGGAGGAATTCAGGGTGCTCTTTACATGTGCGATTCAAAATGGTAGATTTTTGATAAAATTATGTCAGTAAAAAAAATATTTTCTTTAATTTTTTATTTGTTTTCTCTTTTCTGTTCTTCCTTTGTTTTTGCTCAGGATAAAAAGATCAACCTTATGGAAGAATCTTCAAAACGGGGCATGACCTTATACTGGGACAGCTTTGCAGAAAACGGACTTATAGAAAAAAATGGTCATTATATTTCCTTTCACATTGGTGATAACTTTATTTTAAGTGATTATCAGCTTATTGTTGCTGCCGATGCACCTGTTCTTGAAAATGGCAAAATTTATGTAAGCCGTCAGTTTATAGACAGTGCAGAACTTCATTTAGCCCAGGAAGCTGCGGACAATCTTTACAGAATCGGTGCAATTTTAATTGATCCCGGCCATGGAGGAAAAGATCCAGGCTCAATCGGCGGATATACTCAAAACGGCAAAAAAATTACATTAAACGAAAAAGATGTAAATTTAAGAATTTCAAAAATGCTTTATGAAAAATTAAAGGCTGCATACCCGGACAAACAGATTTTAATGACTCGTGATAAAGATGTGTTCCTTACTCTTGAACAGCGCACAAAAATTGCCAACGGCGTAAAACTTAAGGATAAAGAAGCAATCATTTATTGTAGTATTCATCAGAATTCCAACTTGAGTTCAAAACCCAGCGGCTATGAAGTATGGTATCTTTCACCTGGATACAGAAGGCAGGTTTTAAAAGATTCTGGTGATGATGATGCTAGTCTTCTCCCAATTCTGAACAGTATGCTTGAAGAAGAATATACAACTGAATCAATTCTTATTGCAAAATTCATAATGGATGGAATTGGTGCCCAGGTTGGAAACTTAAGTCAGGCCAGGGGAATCAAAGCCGAAGAATGGTATGTAGTTAAAAATTCCTTTATGCCAAGTGTTCTTGTAGAAGCGGGATTTATTTCCAATCCTCAGGAAGCAAAGCTTTTGAATGATGAAAACTACTTGCAGAAAATGTCAACAGGAATATATAATGGTCTCCAGGCTTTTGTTACTCATTTTGAGCGCTCAAAAGGTTTTACTGGAATAAACCACTAAAAAAGGATAGAAAAAAATGATAGAAAAAATGAAAATAAATGAATTTGTTAGAAAATACTGGCCCCTGGGATTGTTACTGGTGCTGATTCTGTCGCTTATTCTCTTAAAAACAGGACTTCCACAACCAGGAAAACGATATAAAATGTATTTTTATTCTTATGATTCAGAAAAATACTGCAGGGAAACACGAATCCTTCCAAAAAATCCAGTGCAGGGCAGGGAAAAAGCTTTTGTTGACGAACTTCTTCTGGGACCCTTTACTAACCGTTACAAGCGGATTTTTGCCCGTGGAACAAAAACATTGTTCTGTATTGTTGAAAATGATACAATTTTTGTAAATTTATCAAAAGAAGCACTACAGAATTCCGGGGAGAATGCCGATATATTAAAAAGTATAGAACTTTTTAGGAAAAATATCCTAAAAAATTTCAAAAATATAAATACAGTTGAGCTGTATATTGATTCAGTTTATGTTCCGGAAACTGTAAATTAAGTTGTTTTTTAAAAAAAACTTGACAAAATTCATTAGTTATCGGATAATAAGAGAACAAGGCTACATCTCAAAATTGTATTTAAGGAGCTTCGAATGAAGAGGTATTTTATTTTATTTGCTGCTGTTATGCTTCTGGCAGGTTCATTTGGTTTTGCAAAAGAATCAATTATTATTGATTTTACTTTGCTTGACACAGACTGCTGCGCTGATGAAGAAACTGGTATTGCCAAGGAAAACAGCAGAACAGTTATGGACTACTCTGTATCCGCCGGTGCATCTTTCACCGACAGTCAGAAGGCATTGCTTAAAACATCACTTGCATTACCAAACTGGGAAGTTGAACTTAACTCATCTTCACGCAATGTAAATGCAGTTGCAAATTCAAGAGTTGTTGCAGCACCAGTAAGAGATGCCGAAGAGGTAAAAGTTCCATTCAAAGGTTCAAATGTTATGGGTGTACGCGTATTGTTCCCAACATGGTCAGCAAACGCTTATGCAAAAATCAAACCACCATTTGAAATTCAGGCTTATGAACCATTGGCAGACTGTGATGAAAACGGTATCCGCCAGGAACAGACAGATGACCAGAAAGGTAAATACCTTTTCGAAGAAGGTTATGGTCTTGTAAGAAACGTTGGTGTGATTAAATCAATTTCTGTTTCATCTTATGGTGAAAACTTTCCACACGGATTATATGTTCTTCTTAAGGATAACGACAACATCGAACGCCGCTACTTTATGGGTTACTTGATGTTTGACGGTTGGAAAACACTTATCTGGAACAATCCTGAATATGCAACAGAACTCCGCACTCGCGCTGTAAAACATGTACCAATTTATCCACGGGGAACTCCATTTGTAAAGTTCCAGGGATTCCAGATCACACGTGATTCAATGGACAATGGTGGAGATTTTATTGGTTACTTTAAAGATGTTAAAATCATTTACGACTTGGCTGTAACAACTGCTGATCGTGACATTGATGATGAAGCTCTCTGGGGAATTATTAAGAAGAAAGAAACTGCACGTCAGGTTCGCGAAATGGAAAGATTCGGCGACGACCAGGTTTTGCGCTATCTTGAAAAGCAGAAAATCGCTCTTGACAGCGAAACTTTCAAAGCAGACGACTATCTTGGAACTGACGACGAAGATTCAACAAGTTCAAGTGGTACAGCTGCAGAAAAATAATTCTGGTAGTAAAAGTTAACAGAGTCTAAAATAAAATAAAAACCGTTTCTGGAAACAGAAGCGGTTTTTTATTTTTAAATCTTATTATAAATAAAATTTGCATTATCTTAAAATCAAGTGTAAAATATAAATATGATTGAAAATAAAAAAGTATCAAACCTTCCTTCAAAGGAACAGCTTAAACTTACATACCAACGTTATGAGTCTTTATTAACAGAAATCCTCTTTAACATTGAGCGAAAACTAAAAAAGTCGTTAAAGCTTGCTCCAATGCCAACTTATAAATCCCGCATTAAGAATTTTGAAAGTTATTTTCCAAAAGTTCTTCGCCAAAAGCCAATAGAAGCTGCTGATTCAAATAAACTGGTTACTTTAACAGATATAATGGGAATCAGGGTAATTTGTGCCTTTCTTGAAGATTTAAGTGAAGTTGAGCGGCAAATTGTTCAGCTTTTTGATATAAAGGAAATTGAGCGTAAAGGCGCAGATCAGACTTTTAAGGAATTTGGCTATGAAAGTGTTCATATTTTAATTTCTATTCCTGAAGACTGCTTGCCGGAAACTATTCCAGAAAATACACCTATTCCCCAAGATCTTGTTTGTGAAATTCAAATCAGGACAATTTTGCAGGATGCCTGGGCCGAAGTTGAACACGAACTTGTTTATAAAAGTCAATTTAATCCTTTTGATAAACCTTTGCGACGGAAACTTGCCAGTATGAATGCAAGTCTTACTCTTTCTGATATAATATTCCAGGAAATTCGTGATTACCAGAAAAAATTCCAGGGGGAACTTAGCCTTAGACGTAATACTTTTTATGATCAGGCCAGTGCAATTGATGACAGTGAAATGGGAATTGCTCCTGTAAATGAAAGTCTTGGGGTTTCTACCGGTAATTCCAAGGGAACAATTGATGATCTTGTTCTAGAAGCATTGCATCTTCATAACAGTGGAAACTTAAACGAGGCAATTGCAATTTATACACAGATTATTCAAAAAGTTGATAATAATACTGTTCTGAGTGTTATTTATAAACATCGTGGAATGGCATTTTTTGCTATGAATAAATATGACGATGCATTATCTGATTTTAAGAAAAGCATTGAATGTGATCCAAAGAGTTTTAGAAGTGCATATTATGAAGGAATTGTATTCAGTGTTCAGGGAAAGTACAGCGAAGCAATTGAATGTTATAACAAATCCCTGGAATTAAATAATTATCAGAGTCATGTTTATTACAGAAGGGCATTGGCTTACTTTAATTTAAATGATTTCCAGACTTCTCTCCAGGATCTTGATAATGCTGCAAAACTTGGCCTTGATGATAAAGAATGTAAATTGCTGAGAAGTAAACTGGTGGCAAAATTTGATATGGGAATGTAAGTTTTAAACTTACGTTTTAAGCTTAAATTGATTAAAAACTGTCTGAAAACTAATTGTTTTTGGGCAGTTTTTTTTATAATTTTTAAAGGGCAAAAAAAATAGCAGTCATTTCTGACTGCTTTCATCTCCTAGCAGAATTGAACTGCTGTTGTCGGGATGAAAACCCGATGTCCTAACCACTAGACGAAGGAGACATACATTTTACTTAACACTTAACGTGTTGTTCAATGTGACTTAAATATAACAGTTATATAAAAAATAGTCAATAGGTAAAATCAAAAAAAATCAAAAAAAAATAAAAAATTTGTTAAAAATTCAACTTGACCATTTCACCTTTTTTATTAAAATATTAATTATGGATATTAAGCAGAGGTTTACGCAATCAATTATTACTGCCATGAAGCGAGACGTAAAGGAAGCAGCTGGCAATGAAGTTTTCTGGGTAGGAAAAATCAACAGTAACGGCCTTGTTGTTAGCGTTAAAGTTGGTGCCAGAGGAAACGAAGATTCAGTTGTTGTAAACCAGGGACTTGCAAAAGAGGGGCATGTTTTAATTCATAATCATCCAAGCGGAATTCTTTATCCCAGTGAAGCAGACCAGTCTATTGCTTACAATGCCAACGATTCTTCTTTAGGTTTTTATATTGTTGACAATAATATAAGTGATGTTTATGTTGTTGTTGAACCAATTCTTCCTAAAGTATACAAAAAAATCAATCTTGAGGAAGCGGCCCGGTATATTTCTAAAAATGGTGAATTTGCCCGTCAGAATGAAAATTATGAAGAAAGACCGTCTCAAATTGAATTATTAAAGAAAATCTGTGAATCATTTAACGAAAATAAAATTGGTGTTTTCGAAGCGGGAACAGGGGTAGGAAAAAGCTTTGCCTATTTGATTCCCAGTATTCTATGGGCTGTTCAAAATAAAGAAAGAGTTGTAATAAGTACTGGAACTATTAATCTCCAGCAGCAGCTTATAGAAAAAGACATACCTGTAGCTCAGAAAATTCTTGGACAGGAAATAAAATCAATTCTTTTAAAAGGACGCCAGAATTATATTTGTCTCAGAAGATTAAAAGATGCGTCAAATGAACGGGATTTGTTTTCTGAAGAAACAGAAATTTTTGATTCAATTTATGAATGGTCAAAAAATACATCAACTGGTTCAAAAAGCGATTTAAGTTTTGTTCCCCCTGATAATATCTGGAGCCGCATAAACAGTGAAAGTGATGCGTGTATGGGCGGAAAATGTCCCAACCGGGAGCAGTGTTTTGTTATGAAACTTAGAAAGGAAGCCGCAGATGCCAGTTTAATTGTTGTAAATCATCACCTTCTTTTTGCTGATATAGAAAGCCGTATGAATGGTGTTGGTTATGATGAAGTGGCAGTTCTTCCGCCATATAGTAGACTGGTTTTTGATGAAGCCCACGGAATTGAAGACAGTGCTACAAGTTTTTTTAGTGAGTCCATTAACAGATTTAAAATTTTAAAACAGCTGAATCTTCTTTTTAGACGGAAGCGGTCTTCTGTAAACGGGCTTATAGCCAATGTGGGCGTTATTTCAAACATGGATGATCCAATAACTGCTGCTGAAGAATTAATAGAAAAAGTAAAAACTGATTTAATTCTTGCAGAACAGGTGGCAGGCGATGCTATGGATAATTCTTCTACTGCCCGTATTACTGATGAAAACAGTTTTGTATATTCATCTGTTATTCATCAAATTCTTGAACTAAGGAATTCAATCAATAAACTTTATGAATTTATCCAGGAGTTGATTTGTGAAGTTCCTGATGATATGAAGGATTTTCCGCCATTGTGGGAGCTTAAAGCTGTGGCAAGACGTCTTGAAGATATGCTTGTACTTTGCGGAACTTATTCTGAGTGGGACCAGCATGCAGATAAAGTTTTCTGGATGCAGAAGCATAAACTATCTGGTGCAAAATTTAAATCTGATGACACGCTTTTTGTTGAATTCAACCAGACTCCTCTCAACATTGCTCCCTTAATGAACATGGGTGTTTTTGAACCAATGAGTACTGTTATCTGCACTAGTGCCACTTTGCGAACAGGTACAACTTTTGACTACTGGTTTAACCGCACCGGAATTAATTTTGTAGAAAATGAACGGCTTCTCAAAGGTGTATTTGAAAGTCCTTTTCCTTATTCAACTAATATGATTTTTGCAGTAACCAGAGACGCTCCTCAACCTAGTAATCCTAACTTTCAATTTTGGATAGAAGAATCAATCCCACGGCTGATTGTTGGTGCAAAAGGCAGAACCCTTGTTCTTTTTACTTCTTATGAAAGTTTAAAGTACAGTTTTAATGCGGCCAGAACTTATTTAAAAGGCAGTCCGTTTCATCTCCTTAAACAGGGGGATGATGACAGGTTTAGACTTCTGGAAGTTTTTAAAAAGGATACATCAAGTGTTCTCTTTGCTACAGACAGTTTTTGGGAAGGAGTTGACGTTCCCGGTGAAAGTTTAAGTCAGGTGATAATTGTAAAATTGCCTTTTGCAGTTCCCAATGATCCGGTTTTTGAAGCAAGAGGAGAAGCAATAAAAAAGAAGGGCAGAAGTGATTTTATGGAATTAAGTGTTCCTCATGCTGTAATTAAATTCAGACAGGGATTTGGCCGGTTAATCAGGCACAGTAATGATAAAGGAGTTCTTGTTGTATTTGATAAAAGACTTGTAGAAAGCAGCTATGGTAAACAGTTTACAACTAGTGTGCCTCAGACTCGAAAAATGTATGGAACTCTGGACCAGACAATTCTTACAGTTGAAAATTTTCTTACTGTTTAAAAAAATGTTCAGTTAACAAAAAGTTATTTGCATATTTTATCAAGTTGAATTATAATGTAATAAAAACAAATTGTTATATTATTTTTTAGGAGATTATATATGGCATACGAAAAAGTCAATGTTACAATGAGCGATAATATTACTGTTGTTCTTCATAAATGGGTGCCAGCTAGAGTTAAGGCTGTTGTTGTTCTTAGTCATGGTATGGCAGAACATGCTTTGCGTTACCAAGAACTTGCTGCTGCTTTAAATAAAAAGAGTATTGCCCTTTATGCAGAAGATCATCGTGGTCATGGGGAAACAGCTTTTATAGCAGAAAAAATGGGATGGGGCACTTACGGCTATCTTGCAGAAAAAAATGGTTTTGAAAGAGTAGTTGATGATATTCACGAAGAAATCCTGCTGGCTCATAAAGAATTTCCTAAGAAAAAAATATTCCTTTTTGGACACAGTTTTGGCAGTTTTGTAGCTCAGCGTGTATGTGAAAAATACGGTTCTGATATTGATTCTGCAATTATCTGCGGTAGTGCCGGACCTCGTTTGTTTTTAACTAGAACTGGAGTCTGCATTGCAAATATTGTTAAATTTTTTAAGGGCTCAAAAAGTATAAGCAAATTTCTTGACGGTCTTGCCCTGGGATCAAATAATGCTAAAATAAAGAATCCTAGAACAAGTGTTGACTGGCTTACCAGAGATGAAGAGCAGGTTGATAAATACATTAAAGATGATCTCTGCGGTTTTACATGTACGACAGGATTTTTCTGCGATTTGTTCAAAGGTCTTTCTACAATTCATACAAAAAGCAATATGGATCGTATTCCTAAAACTCTTCCTGTTTTTCTTATTGCCGGTACAGATGATCCTGTTGGAAGTTACGGAAAAACTGTTTCTTCGCTGTATAAATGGTATAAAAAGCTTGGAATTCAGGATGTTAGCATAAAATTGTATGAAGGTGGACGTCACGAGCTCCTAAATGAAACAAATAAACAGGAAGTTATTGCAGATATTATTGATTTTTATACAAAATATCTGTAAAATGTTTACACTGTGTTAGTTAGATATGGGGCCGATGATAAAGGACGGCCAGTAGAAAAAGCAAAAATTTATACAAAAAACGAACATAAAATTCCTCTTAATCAGATTGATGATGATGCAGTAAAAGTAATTTCCAGACTTAAAGAAAATGGATTTTCTGCATTTATTGTTGGTGGTGCAGTACGGGACTTAATTGTTGGTAAAAAACCAAAAGATTTTGATATTGTTACTGATGCAACACCAAGCAGAATCAAGAAAATTTTCCGCAATTCAAGAATAATTGGCCGCCGTTTCCGCCTTGTTCATGTTTTTTTTGGGCAGAAAATTTTTGAGGTAAGCACTTTTCGTTCAATATGTGATGGATCTGTAGGCAATGCTTTTGGCACTATGGATGAAGATGTTATGCGTAGAGATTTTTCTCTCAATTCACTTTATTATGATCCATTCAAAGAACAGGTTATTGATTACACTAATGGTTTTAACGATATAAAAAAAGGTATTTTAAAACCAGTTATTTCCCTTGAATCAATTTTTGTAGAAGATCCTGTACGCATGCTTAGAGCTGTTAAATATAGTGTTACTACAAAATGCAAGATGAACCGTCGGTTAAAGAAAAAGATTACTCAAAGTGCAGCTTTGTTAAGCCCTATTTCTCCATCCCGTCTTACAGAAGAATTGATGAAGATTATCAATAGCGGTTATTCAAAGGAAATTGTTTCTGTTGCATTTGATACAGATTTGTACACATATCTTCAGCCTGCAGCAACTGAATTGATAATTGAAAGCAGGAAATTCGAAAAAAATTACATGGAAAGTCTTGGAGAACTTGATTTACTTGTAAAAAACAATCCGGAAGCACGGCTGGGAGAAAAGTTAATTTATATTATCCGTGATTTTATATCAACTCTTACAGACTGGCAGAAAGAAGTTGAACATCATACTGCAACAAGTGAACTTTATACCAAAACATGGACTCAGGTTAGAAATTTTGTTCTTCCAATGAATCCTCAGCGCACAGAACTTGAATATGCTATACGAATGGTGCTTAAAAGCTTTGGCGTACAGGTAAAAATGCCAAGAAAAAGAATTGTTCTTCCACCGGAAGTAAACAGTTAAGCTGCTGGCATCATTTTATCTATCAGAACATTGAAATCCTCAATTAGAACACCAGAAAGTTTTTCTACGTTGTCTGTAACAAATTTTTTCATTGAATCAATCTGTTCAGCAATTTGGGTAGACTGGGGAATATCAACTGTAAGGTTTAATTTGTATCCTCTTGTTGCGGTTTTAACCTGCAGTTTTTTTATGTGAATTGATTCATTAAATTCTCTTACACTGTCATTCACGATTTTGCAGATTACAGCCTGAGATATTTCAAGACGGATTTTCATTGAAAATTTTGGGGTAACTATTGATTTTTCTACCTGGTTTGAATCTGAAATATCTGTTGCTTCTTTTACCTTCTTTTCTTTTGACCAGAAAACTTTTATTGCATCTTTAAAAATCTTTGATGTTTTATTTTTTACTTCTGATGCTGGAGCGGGAATTACATGTTTTCCTTCTATGTTTCTTGAGCGGACTGCCTTTTCTATTTCTTCTTTTGTGGCAATGTCTTCGATGTGAATGTATTTAAGTGGCTGGGGAATCTGAAGCCTTATGGCAATTTTATTAACCATTTTTTCGCTGGTGCCAAGAATCATCAGTCTTTTAATGTGGGCTTTTTTAAGTGCTTTTACAACATCGTCACGATGATTTTTGTCGTCAAAAAGAGCTGCTCTTACGGCTCCCATGTAATTTTCCGCCATTTTTGCAGAAGTTCCTGCAAGAATTTTGTCATCCTGAATTAAAAGGCCGTCGTCAATAATAGCATGGATTTTGTATTTACGGGCAAGAATTTTTGATCTGAAACTTTTACCTGTTCCACTTTGTCCTACAAAAGCATAAACAGTAATGTTCTGATTAAAAAGTCCTGCAATTTCGTTAATTAAATCCATGTTAAATATTATAACCTAAGATTTTGTTTTTTACAAAAATTATTTAAAAAAATCAAAAAAATCTTCTGGTACTGGAATAGAAATTTCCCGGGGAATTCCCAGCTGGTTTGGGGGAAATTCAAGTTTGTTTGCGCAGAGAAAAAATTCCTTTTTTAAAGAAACGCTAAATCCTTTGTATGCTTTGTCTCCCAGCAGTGGATAGCCGTGAAAGCTGCTCTGACTTCTTATTTGATGTTTTCTTCCAGTGTGAATATTGAATTCTACCAGTGTAACAGGCGCATTATTGAAGGTTCCGTATTTTAAAGGTTTTGCAGTGGTTAATGCTGTTTTTCCTTCCGGGGAATTTTTGGGCAGACATTTTACTGTATGAAATTCTTTTGAAACACCATCTTGAACTGGATTAATAATTTTGTTTTCCCATGTCTGTAAACTTTCAAGCTTTCCCTGTACAATTCCAATATAAGTTTTTTTTATCTGGTGATTTTTTATCCATTCAGAAACAGTCTGCGCTCCTTTTGAACTTTGACTTATGCACAGTAATCCAGTTGTGTTTTTGTCTAGCCTGTGAAGTGGTGCCGGTTTAAAAGAGATTTCATCAGGAGGTTGAATTAAGTAATCTGCTATGCTTAAATCGGTTTTTGTTGACTTCTGGCAATTGATTCCGTAGGGTTTATTGATTATTAAAAGATGCTGATTTTTAAAAACAGTTTCTAGTCTGAATTCCATGTCTTCAGGTGATTTTTTATTTTTAACTTTTGAATTATCATCAAAAAGGAATTCTGCAATTTGAATTTTATCGCCACAGCATATTTGGTAATTTTCTTTTGATTTAGAATTGTTGATTTTTACAAGATCTTTTTTTATTGCACTGTACATTCCGCATTTTTTCTGAAGATCATATTTTTGCCATAAAATCTTGAGAATTTTTTCTAATTTTTTTCCGGAATCGTTTTGGCTGGCAGTAAATTCTTTAAAATTCATAATATCAATATATAAAAAAAATAATTTATTTGCTACTAGAAAAAAATGGCTTTATGTAATAAAATTAGAATATGGACAATATTTTGACACAGTTAAAAGGTTTGGTTACCAATCCTGTTTTGCTTGCATGTGTATTCAGCTGGCTTTCGGCTCAACTTATAAAAACTCTCATTAAATTACTTTCAGGAAAAGTTCATAGTGTTGGAGAACTTTTTGAATTACTTATATGGAGAACAGGCAGCATGCCTTCAAGTCATTCTGCTCTTGTAACAACTTTGTGTACAACTATTGGTTTTAGAAGTGGAATCAATAGTGATATTTTTATTCTTGCTTTCTGTTTTTTTATGGTTACAATCCGGGATGCATTGGGTGTAAGACGATCGAGCGGCATTCAGGCTCACATGATTAATGAAATTGGAGATGAACTGAATAAACAGGGAGTCCTTAACTATAAACCAATTAAAGAAGTTCAGGGCCACAAACCAATGGAAGTTGTTATTGGCTGTATTCTTGGTGGAGTAATTGGGGTTGCGTTCAGCGTCCTAAAATGAAAAACCAGTTAAAAATAATTTTATCATCAGTAATAATATTCTCATGTTTCTGCTGTCTTTATTTTCTTCGCAGCGTACCGGTAAGCCGTATCTGGAAAAATTATCAGGTTTTGTATGTGGAAAATTCTGTGTCAGAGCAGACTGTTTTGAATTATCTTGAAGATGCAGGATGTAGAAATGTAATTTCTCTTAGCGGTCAGAAAATGCCTGTTACTTCCAGATTTTCTCCTGTTCAATTCGGTGAAGAATACAATCATTATCTTGAAGGAAGAAAACTGTATTTCCGGGATAAGGCAGGAGATTTCAGACTTTTTTATATTCCCGATAATTTTCAGTCTCAGACAGTTAAAGCGGTTCAAAATATTGGAAAAATCACTGATGCCAGATGCGGAATAGACGGAAAATCAACTTATCCATGGCTCGTTCCTTCCTGTGCTGTTTTATTTTTTATTTTTCTGCTGTTTGTTTCTAAATACAAAGCTTTGTTTTTTTCTCTAGGATTTCTGCCGGTGCTTTTTTCTGTTTCTAAACCTTTTTATCCTGTGGCAGCCGGTGTGTGTCTTTTTTTGCTTGGAATATTTTTTGTTCAGTTTTATTACAAAAGAAAATATTTTTTTAAAACAGTTTTTTCTAATTTTTCCATTTTGTTTTTGACAGTTTCTTCTGTGATTGTTATAAGTGTTACCGGAATCATCAATCTCTTTATTTTTCTTCTGGTAATTGCTGGCTGTCTTAGTTTCTGTTTTCTTAACAACTTTGTTTATGAGGCTAATGATAAAAAATATTCGTTTAATTATTCGCCTATTATACCGGCAACTTTTTTGCCAAAATGTTCAAAATCATTTTCAAATCTTTCGTTTGTGTGCACTGGATTTGTAAGTCTTATTCTTGTTTTGTTTTTTACAAGGGCAACATTTGCTCCCGGCAGTTTAGTTTCTGGATTAAGTTTGCCAAGTCCAGTTTCTGTTTCTAATGTTGAATCTCTGCCTGTTCAATCTGAACTTCCTTCGCTTTTTGATTATATTGTGTGGTCCTGGAACACTGCAACTTTTCCCTACAAAAATTTGAATAAGGATAAAGTTTATACTATTCCTCAGAAAGGCCAGAAAATATCCCAGATTAGATATAAGTCAACAGAAAATGGAATTGTTCAGTATTCGGAAACTGTTGCTGTTTTTGATAATTCATTTATTGAAGCAGCAGAAAAAACAATCGATTCTATGGACTTTTGTGCTGTAGAAAAATTGTTAAAAAAACAGGGGATGAATTTTAAAGTTGAATATTCAGAAAAGAGCCGGGGGGCAGGAGCTTCTGCAGATATTGTGAGCCTTTTTCTTATTATTATATGTATGATTCTGCCATTGGTTGCTGCTGTTTACTGCAATGTTTATTCAAGAAAGCGGCTTAGAATTTTACAGTAACTGGTTTGTAATAATTGATTTTTATTCAAATTTATTCTAATATATAATACTTATTTTTAAGGAAAAACGATGAAAATAGTCAACAGTTTTGTTCAGTCAGAAAGACAGAATTTTTTGAATCCAATTCGTGCTTTTTTACCGCAGAATGTGGTTATTCCTCTTTCTAATTGTCATGGAGATAAATATTCGCCTGCTGTTCAGCCTGGGGATTCTGTTTCAGAAGGGCAGGTTATTGCAACTCCAAAACCTGGAATTACTAAACAGAATGCAGCTTTGATTCATTCTCCAGTTCCAGGTAAAGTTACTCAGATTTCTACATGTACTCTTCCAAATGGAAAAATTTCTAAGGCAATCTGTATTCGTGTTGTTGGAAGTTTTACCTATCTTGGAAAAAAAGTTCAGCCTTTGTTTTGGGAAAGTTTTACTCCTTCTTATATTAATGAGGTTTTTTCTCAGAAAGGTGTAATGAATACTTTTTTGAATGAAGAATCACTTTCCAGCCAGATTGATGAACGTAAAAACGATAAAATCAAAACTCTTGTTGTTCGTCTTTTTGATGAAGATACCAGCCGTATGACTGATAAATTTGTTGCAGAATATTTTACTAATCAGATTCTTGAAGGTGCCCAGATTGTTGCAAAGGCTTATGATGCTGATCATATAGTTTTTATGGTGCCAATGAAAAATCAGATGCAGTTGAATCTTGAAAATTTCAGAAAAATTCCTGCAATTTCAATTGAAGTAAATACAGCAAAATATCCAGTTGGTTTTAAGCAGAATCTTATTAAACAGATTTCGGAAAATTCTCAGATTAAAGTAAATTCAAAAAGTCTTTTTGTAGACAGTCTTACTTTATTTAATGCTTTTAATGCTGTGGTTTATGGAATACCAGTTGTTGAACAGCTTGTTCACATTACTGGCAACTGTTTAAGAAGTGCCGGAATGTTTAAAGTTAGACTTGGGGCAACTATTGGCAATTTAGCAGAACAGTGCGGCGGTTTTAAAACTCCCGTTTCTAAAATCATCATTAATGGAATGATTGTTGGAAATGCGGTTACTTCAATGGATGTTCCTGTTACACAGCAGATAAAAAGTGTAATGTTTGTTCCGTCTAATGACTTAAGTGACCAGAGAATTATGCCTTGCATACGTTGTGGTAAATGCCGTGAAATTTGTCCAGAAAATTTATTTCCGGATTTGATTTACCGCCATCATAACGGTGGAAAGCAGGTTGGTAAAGAATTACTTGAATCATCTATTCTTTGTTCTTCATGTAGCTTGTGCAACAGTGTATGTCCCTCAAGACTGCCCCTAAGCCAGACTATTAATCTTGTTAAGGAAAAAATATATGAGAAATAATAAAGTTACAACAAAATTGCCAAAGTACAATTCTCTTACTTTGAATTCTTTCGCTCATATTGCACCTTCTGTTGGAACTTCAACTTTGCTGCTGTTTATTTTTCTTGTTCCTCAGATTGTTATGCTTTTTACAACTAAAAGTTTTTCTTCTCTGTATATTGTTTTTGCTTCTGTAACTGCAAGTCTTCTTGCTGATTTTGTTCATACAATAAACAATAAGGATCAGAATTTTAATTGGCTGATTTCTTCAATTCAGGGAATTCTTATTGGTTTTCTTCTTCCAGAAACTTATAATCCAATTGCAATTTTCTTTGTTGCTTTCTGCTGCATTATTCTTACTAAATATGCTTTCGGTGGATTTGCAGCTAGCTGGGTTAATGCAGTTGCTGTTACTGTTGCTGTTGCTTTTTTTATCAACATGTCTTCATTTCCTGTAAGTCCGTTTACAAGAAATGATTTGCAGGGCAGAAATCCCGCTTTGATTCTTATTCAGAATGGAATTGTTCCGTTAACACGACTGGACTCAAAAATCACTGCAGGACTTAATAATTCAATTTTTAAACTTTTTGGTCTTTCGATTCCAGAAGGTTATGTGAGTTTGCTTTGGGATACCCATAGTGTAATTCCTGCTTTCCGTTTTAATCTGATTACTTTGATTTCTTCAATAATTCTTTTTGCATTTGATTTTGTTGATATTGTGATTCCTGCTATTTTTATTGCTGTTTATTCTCTGCTTATACGATTTGCAGGTCCCTTAGTTGTTCAGGGAATTATGTTCCAGGGTGATATTATTCTGGCACTTCTCACTAGCGGTACATTATTTGGAAATCTTTTTCTAATTCAATGGTATGGAACAACACCGATTACTATTTCCGGAAAAATCATTTATGGAATTTTAAGTGGTATAATGGCTTTTTTAATTGTTGGCTATGGAATGAGCAGTGTAGGTTTTGTATTCACAGTTCTGCTTATGAATCTTCTTACTCCTTGTATTCAGATTTATGAAAGTAAGAAAGTTAAGAAGCATTTGATTAAGGTTCTTGTTCCTAGAATTAATCAACTTAAGGAGGAAGAAAATGTCTGATTTTAAAAACAAAACAATGGACTTTAAAAAGTTTGGAGTTTTTGCCTCGATTTGTTTTTTACTATTTGTTATTGTAATTTCATTTTCTTTTCTTGCAAAAAAGTTCTGGGATGAAGGCTTAAAAAAACAGACAGTTGATTGTCTTACAGAATATTGTGCTGATCAAAATTATACAGTTCAAGAATATATTTCTGCAGCCAGCGGACTTTCTACTAGTTCTGCAATTTATAAATTGAACAGACAGAATTCTTATGCAGTAATCATTCGCGTTATGACAATGTATGGCCCCCTTCCTGCTGTTTTTGTTTGTGAAAATGGATCTGCAAGGTTTATTACTTATCTGCATATTGATTCTTTCTCAAAAAAAGAAATTATCAGTTCATCAGAAAACTCTCAAATTGTTTATTGGGAAAATCGAATACCTCAAATTGTTGAGCAGGCTTTAAAAAATGCTAAGGCCAGCAAAAAGGAAGGTAAATAAAATGAAAAAAAATGAAATCTTTAGTTTTATTGCAATTTCTCTTGCAGTGCTTGTACCTGTTCCTGGACGCTTTGCCTGTGGTCTTATTCTTGTAATTGCATTGAATTTATTTATGTTTACTGGAACAATTTTTAGAAAAATAATTTATGATGTTCACCTGGAAGATTTGCAGCCTGTTCTTATTGCTATTTTCCTTATATTTATGGGTGTTATTTTTAAACAGCTGCTTATTTTATATTCACCAATTCTTGCTTTGACTTTAGGGTTTGTGATTTATATGGAAGCTATTTCATCTTTTATAGTAGGTTCTCTGTACGAAGTTTCTAATAATACTATTGGACAAGATATTAAAATCAACATGACACGTTCTCTCAAATTTTCTTTGATTGCTCTTATTTTTTTCCTTCTTAGAGACATTTTAGGCTATGGAACAATAACTCTTCCAAAAACAACAGGTTATATAACGCTGAATCTTTTTGCAAATGCTAAATTTTTTGTTCCATCTGTTTTCCTTGCATCTATTCCCGGTGCACTGGTACTTGTTGCTGTTTTTCTTGTAATATTTGTCCGCATTAACCGAAAACTCTCTATTGCCAAAAATCTGGTTGAGGAGGTGCAGAAATGATTTCTGATTTTCTCTACTATTTTTTGTATACTTCTTCAATATTGATTTATGGAATCGGTGTAAACAGAACAGTTGTTTCCAGTGAAGCAAAAACTAAGAATTTTGTTCACGGGATAAAAATGATTGTTACAGTTTGCACTACATCAATTATTACTTATTTACTGGAAGCTGTTCTATTAAGCAAAGCCGGTTTGTCCGAAATTTTCCCGCTTATTGCAGTTTTTATTTTTTCCATTATTGCTATTCTTGTGGAAGTTATTGTTCGGGCCACTGCTAAAATTAATACTGCTGATTTTGCTGTTTCTATTATGATTGTTATTTTAGCTGTAAATGAAAGTTCAACTTTATTGCAATCATTTGTTATTTCTCTTGTAAGCTGCTTAAGTTTATTTGTTTTTATTCCTCTTCTAAATGCAATTAAAAAAAGAATTGAACTATCCAAACCAACAAGTGATTTTAATAATCAAAGTCTTGTGTTAATCAGTATTGCTATTATAATTCTTATGCTTAGCTGCTGGAATATTACATGGCTTAATCCGGGGGCTTTACAATGATTTTTGCAATAATTGGAACTGTAATATTTGTTTTAGTTGCTACAACTTTATTGATTTTTGTTTATGGTTTTTATCTTCCTAAATTTAATAAAAATAATTTTAGTGAAGTTTTGTTTGCTCCAGAAGAAATTATTCCTCATAGAAAAACAACTTATGCAGACAATGATGAAGAGCCTAAAGTTGCTGTTGTTATGTGTTCTTCGGAAAAAAAACAGGATAATATTCGATTTGATTATAAAGGTGCAAATGATTGTACACTTTTTGAAAATCTTTACGAAACAAAATCAGACTGTGTGTGGCAGTGTATTGGTTTTGGAAATTGTATAAGAGTTTGTCCTCCTCATGCAATTTCTATTATAAACGGAACTGCGGTAATTAATGATGCATGTAATGGTTGTGGAGTATGTCTTGATGTTTGTCCTAAACGACTTATTACATTTATTCCAAAGTCACAGAAAGAATGTGTTTTGTGTTCCTGCAAAGAAGGTGCTTCTACTTGTTCTATGTGTGCAAAGACCACAGATTTGACTAAATACAACAAAAAGGATTTTACTTTTTGGAAAAAGGTTTATAAGCTTTTAAATAAATAAAAGTTCAATTACAAACAACGGGAAGTTTGAATGAATAATATAAAAGTTTGTCTTCAGTTAAAAACTGACTGGTATTTTACAGAACCAAGTGAAATTGAAAACAGGTATCTCACAATTTATAAGCCTCTTCTTTCTTATTTGTATTCTCATCCGAAATTCTATCTTTCTATGTGCATTACTTCAAGTCAACTTGAGTTATATGAGAAAAAATTTCCGGAAGCTTTAAAAGTGATGGGAGAATTAATTCAACGTCATCAGTTAGAAGTTTTTGGGACTTCATATTATAACGCATTTCTTCCACTGCTTGTTCCCCAGGACAGAAGCGGCCAGATAGAAAAAATGAGCAGTTTAATCAGAACAACAACAGGCAAAAGGCCCCGGGGGTTTTGTCTTTTTAAAAATGTGTGGTCTTCATGCCTGATTTCTACTATGCATACTTGCGGAATTGAATATTTCTTTATTGATTCTTCACTTTTGCCGGAAGAAAAAAATAAATTTGTTCCTCTTGTTTTAAGTGAAATGGGAAAATCTGTAAAAGTAATCCCCGTTCAGAATAAACTTGAAATTCAGAATAATGAAGCTTTTGATAATTGGATAAATCGAATCAACTCTATGGCAAATTATTGTGCACTTTCTTCGGGACAGGATTCAATTTGTGCAATTTCTGTTGAGCCTGATCAGATTTTAAATTTAATCAATTCAAAGTTTTTTTCCGTTTTTGAAATTTTTACATTAAGCTCCAGCGACAAATATCTTGCACCTGTAAATGAAGAAATTTGTTTTACTACTCCAGGGAATTATATGAAATATTCGTCTAATTTTTTGCCCTCGTATATTCCTTCATGCATGGAAAAAAATTCTTCTGATTCAGATAATATTTTTGATTACTTAAATAAAAATCCTTCAAGTCATCGAATTTATGACAGAATGATGTATGTGAGCAATCTTCTTAATTCCTGTAAAGGAGATAAAATTCGTAAACAGGCTGCCAGAGAATTAAACTGGAGTGCTCAAAATGGGCTTGCATACCTCCATGAAGATACGGCAATTACAACTGCTGCAAAAAGACGGCAGATTGCTTATAGAGCATTAAATCAAAGCGAAAAGATAATTCGGGAATCTGGTGATTTTGTTGATTGCGTAAGTGTTTATGAATACAACGGCGACGGCTTGAATGAATATATCTGCCAGATGGAAAAATTTCACGCAGTTATTTCTCTTAAAAGTGGAAGTGTAAATGAACTGGACTGCATCAGAACTGGTGGAAATTATGCCGATACTACTCCAGACAGGGCAATTTTTACTGAGCATCTTTTTGATAAATCTGAGCTTGATAAATATCTGGTTGACGGTCTTGTTACCAATTTTGTGTTCAGTCATGTTCAATTTACAGAAAAAAAATTTGAACCACGCCGCAATGAGATTCAGCTTCATGGACGAGGTTTGTATTCCAGTCTTAATCAGCCGGTTTTTCTTAAGAAAAAATATTTGGTTAGCGAAAATGGTTTTATAGTTCAATATATATTAAAAAATGAAAGCCCACTGCCATTGAAGGGAACTTTTGTGGTGGAGAGTAACTTTTCAGAAAGTGATCTGGCCGACGGTTTTAACAGTCAGTTTGAAGCAGAAATTATCGAAAAGGGTGAGCGGGTTTCTATTGATTCAAATTCAAATTTCCACACTGATGAAAATGTTTCTGTGCTGCAGTTAACAGATATTAAAGAAAACACTTCTTTTGTTTTTGAACCAAATGAAGAAAGCGGCATGAGTTGTCTGAACATTGGAAAAATAAAATGCATTTCATTTTACTGGAATATTGAACTGGCTGGCGGAATGGAAATGGAAAAAACAATCAATCTAAGTATTGTAACTCCAAGAAAAAGCAGAAAAAAATCTAACTAAAAAAACGGGAGCCTGATGTTGACTCCCATTGTTTTATCTGCCTTTTAATTTTTTTAGGAAAACTTTGTGATACCAGGCTCTGAATTTTTCTGCAATTACGTATAGATTATATGTGCTCTTAAGTTTAGCATCGTAACTTCCAGGTCTGTGTATGTTCTGCCCACCGAAACCTGTTTTGAATAAATATAATCCGTGCATAGGGTGGTTTGGATCTTCTCGTGGAGGCATTCCGTAAAAATCATAAGTCCTGCTGCCAAATTTTTTTGCATCTTTGATTGCCTGCCACTGCAGAAAATAAGTGCTCATCAAATTGCGCTTAATATTGTTAGAAGCACCATAAAGATAAACGGCATCGTTATTGCTGAACAGTGTAATAATTCCTGCTAAATAGTCATTTTCGTGTTTTGAAAGATAGAGCCTTACCTGAATATTTTCGCTGCTGTTTCTGCAAAGTAAATCTTTGTAGTAACTTTTTGCGTGAGGACTTATACCATCCCGTTTCCCAGTGATTTCAAAAAGCTGGTAAAAAATATCAAGGGCATTTTCCCAGCCAGCGTTATCTTTTGTAAAACATTCAATTTGAACGCCTTTTCGTTCTGCCAGCTTAACATTGTAGCGCCATTTTGTTTTCATGTCAGAAAGTAACTGATCTTCTGATTTTGATAAATCAAGAATTGTTGTATCAGGAGGTTGAATATCTACAGCTGTTTTACTGATAATCGATTTTTTTGATTTTAAATAATTGATTGCGTCTTTGTTAAAATTATCTCTTTCGTCTGGCGAGTAAAAATCAAAAGGAATGTCGTAACGGATACAAATAGTATTTTGAGGCAGAAATTTTTTTAAATCTCTTGTGATTGATTCAATATTTAAAAAATATTCTTCAGATTTATTTTGATCCAATCCTGGAAAATTTGGAGCCAATGGAATGTATGCAATAGAAAGCTTTTTTAATTTTAATAAAGAAAAAGTTCTTAGCAGAAGTGCAAATTTAATCTGTCCCTCTGCTGGTACTGAACAATACTCCTGATCCTCATTTAAAATTCCGTTTTGATATTTAAAATAGTAAGGTTTCCACCCGTGGTTGCCTTTAAATTCTGCCCAGAATTTAGTCTGAAGAAAAGGAATATTGTTCATATAAATTAACAAACCTCGCTGTCTGTAGCAATTTTTGTAGAAAGTGGTTTTCCGTCTGCAACAAGCTTTACACCGTCACAAACAACTTCTTTGTTTTTTACTTCCATTTTGATTGAGAAGAAATCATCAATGCTGATTGTTTCTGGTTTTGCTGCATTTGGATCCTGTCCTTCAAGAACAACATTTGTTCCCGGCTGAGCCCATGGAGCTTCAAGAACTTCTACACAGGCTTTTCCGTTTTCATCCTTGTAGTCGGCGGCAAGAAGCATACCGTGGCTTTCTATTCCACGCATTTTTCTTGGTGCAAGGTTTGCTGCAAGAATGATGTTTTTGCCTAAAAGGTCCTCTGGCTGCAGGTAAGGACGGAGACCACTCTGAATTATGCGTGGAGTTCCACTGCCGTCGTCCAGGTGTTCAACATAAAGTTTTTCTCCTTCCGGATTGTTTTCGATTTTAATAATCTTTGCTACCTTCAAAGAGATTTTATCTTTAAACCATTCAATCTGATTTTTTGCCAATTTTGGTTCCTCTGGTTCTGGTTTCTTTTTCTTTTCCTGTTTAGGCTGCTGCTTATTTTCTTTCTTTGCTTCTGTTTCTTTACGTTCTGCCTGGCTTCCACTAAATTTTTCGCGGAAGTTATCTGCAGTTTTCTGGTCAATTGGAGTAAAGTAAACGCTTGTTGTTCCAACCTTGTCCAATCCAGTTGTTTTTCCAAGATCATTCCAGTCAAGACCTTCAATTGTTTCTGTGCTCAATGAATGGCTTGCAATTGATTTTCCAAGGAAAGACATAACTGTCTGGGTATACTGTGGCATGTATGGATTTGCAAGAATCATCAAATCTTTAATGAGATATGCAAGAGTATGAATAAGGGTTGCAGCCTTTTCTGGATCTGTGTTGCGGGTTTTCCAAGGTTCACAATCCTGGAATGCTTTATTACCCAAGTCACTGAGAGCAAAAATTTCATGGAAAGCATCTTTAAGTTCTGCCCAGTCAAGGAGTTCTGTAATTTTTGCTTCTTTTTCTTTTACTTTTGCCCAGAGTTCTTCATCAAGTGGTGCTTCAGGAACTTTTCCTTCATAATATTTATTGATGAAAAGGAGAGTGCGGTTTACAAGATTTCCAAGGTTTCCAATAAGTTCTCCATTGTACTTTTCTCTGAAATCTTTCCATGTAAACTGGTAATCCTGTTTTTCTGGTCTGTTAAAGAAAATGTAGAATCTCCAGGCGTCAGCAAGAATTCCACTTTCCATTGCGTCTGTTCCAAAAACACCAATTCCACGGCTCTTAGAGAATTTTCCACTTTCATAATTAAGGTATTCTGATGAACTCATGTGGAAAAGCTTTGTCCAGTTTTTCCCGCTTCCCAAAAGTGTAGAAGGGAAAATAACAGTATGGAAAGGAATGTTGTCTTTACCAATAAACTGGAAAAGCTGAACAGGTACTTTTGCATCTGTAAGACTTGTCTGGTAATTATCTGAACTTTCTTCTGGTAGCCACCATGCTTTCCAGTCAAAAGATTTTCTGCCTGCTTTAATAAGCTCATCGGAGAGCTGTTTTGTAATAGACATATAACCGATTGGGGCATTAAACCATACATAAAAAACTTTGTTTTCGTATCCATCTTTTGGAACAGGAATACCCCATTTAAGGTCACGGGTAATTGCTCTTTCATTTAATCCATCGCGAATCCATGCTTTTGTTGTATTAATTGCATTTTCGCTCCACCGACCTTCTTTACTTGTTGTTTCCATCCAGCTGTCAAGCTTTTTGCTTACGGATGGAAGATCAATATAAAGGTGTTTTGTTTCTTTTACTTCAGGAGCAGTTCCACAAGTATCACATTTTGGCTGTTTTAGTTCAATTGGGTCAAGCAGAGCACCACATTTATCGCACTGATCACCTCGAGCGTCTTCAAAACCACATTTTGGACAAACACCGCGAACAAATCTGTCTGCAAGAAAGCTTTTGCAAGTAGGGCAGAAAAGCTGTTTGTTTGTGTGTTCTTTAATGTATCCGTTTTTGTCAAGATCATTGAATAAATCCTGAGTGATTTCTGTACACTGTTCGTTGGATGTGCGGCCAAATTTATCAAAAGAAATATTGAACCATTTGTATACTGTGTCGTGAATGTTGTAATAATAGTCGCAAAGCTCACGAGGAGTTTTGTTTTCTTCAAGAGCTCTCTTTTCTGTTGCAGTACCGTATTCATCTGTACCACAGATATAAAGAGTGTCATATCCGTAACTGCGGCAGAAACGTGCATAAACGTCTGCAGAAAGCATCTGGATAAGGTTTCCAAGATGAGGAATGTTGTTTACATAAGGTAAAGCTGATGTAATAAGTCTTCTAGTTTTCATGCCAATAATTATAATGAATTGGCCTATTTGTTTCAATATATTTGAATTGTTGAAAAAAGAATTTGTGCTGGTTTAATTAATTTTTGCCTGTACTTTCTGTTCTTTTTTTCTAAGATAATGATAATTTGCAAAGTGAATAATAGAAAACAGAACAATCAGTACAACAAATGAATTTACAAGAATAATGAATCCTTTCAAACCTTTGTTGTAAAGGGCAATAAGGCTTATAGCGCATAGAAAAATCTGGACAAGAAGAAGAACAAGAAGAACCTGTCTTGAATCAAGCCCTAAATTCATAAGCTTGTGGTGCAAATGAAGTTTGTCCGGACTCATAATGCTTTTGTGATCTCTAAGACGGCGCCAGATTGCAGCAATTACATCAAACAGTGGAATTGCAACAAGATTAATCATTATGAGAAGTTTATTGTATTCAAAGTTGTCTGTAGATTCAAAAAGGGGAAGAGAAGCAATCATGAATCCAAGAAATTGACTTCCTCCGTCTCCCATGAAAATTTTTGCTTTTGGCCATGGATTATTGTAAATTAAAAATCCAAAAAGGGCGGCAGTAAGAATAAAACACATGGCAGCAACATCAAGAGACTGTTTGCAGAAAATAAGCCCGATTGTTGTAATAGTAAAGATACTTAAACCGCCGCAAAGACCATCAATTCCGTCTATAAGATTGTATGCATTGATGATGCCTATAATCCAGCAGAAAGTGATTATGCAGCTTATCCATACTGGAAATTTAAAGTCTCCAATATTCTGAATTCTATATCCGAAAATGACTATAATCAATGCAGCTATTATTTGAATTATCAACTTGAACTTAGCCTTAAGATCAAGAAGATCATCAAGAATTCCAAAAAAGAAAATCAAAAATCCTGACACAATAAACGGAAGAAGTTTTATAAGGGAAGCATTTTTTTCGATTACAAGGAAAATTACTGTAAAAATTGTAAAAGAAGTAACAAATCCAATGCTTCCTAAACGGGGAATATTACCTTTATGAACTTTGCGTTCGTTTGTTGTATCGTAAATATTAAATTTTTTGCAGAATTTAATAACAGCAGGAATAAGGATGCAGCATAATGCAAATGCAGAGAAAAAACAAATTACAAGTAGAGGATTAGTTTTAACAAAATTAAAAAATTCTTTTATTAGTGATGAGATAGTTCTTTCTGCCGTCAATAATTCTGTTGTTTGCAATTTAAATGTCCTTGATAGTATTATACAATATTGCTAATGATTTTTCTACTATTTTGAAAAAAATCTGTAGTCTATAATTTTTGGAAAATAAACTGGCAGAAAGTTTTGATTCTGTTCATAAATGAAGTTTCAATTCTGTTCTGCAGGAAAAAGATTTCAGGGGCATTTACGGCTCCAATTCCGTAAAGTACCCAGTAGTCTCCCTGTTTTGTGGCAGTAATAAGTGACTTCATTTTGTAAGGCTTTACGCAGGTAAATTTATCATAATACATTAATTTGTTTGTATTTGTTGATTCGTAATAATAACTGCTGTCTGTAGTTTTTGTGCTGATTACTGTATTTATTACGCCAAAAGGTTCCATTGTTAAGTCTGCAGAAATATCACGGCTGTTAATGTCGCCTTTTTCGCTGGTTATAATTGCCTCAGAATAAAGCTCAAACCATTGCTGTGATCTTTCTGAAAAATAAGGAATTCCTTTGTAAGAAGGGATGTCTATTACGATGGAATCAATTTTCTGGAGAAGATTTTCATTTCCTTCGTATGGAATAATGTGGATGATTTCTGCAATATATGCAGGTTTTATTGATTTTGCCGCTTTTAATGCTTTTTCGATTGCAGGGGTATTGCTCTTAATAGAAAGTTCATCAAGGGAATCAACACTCTTAATAATTACTTGTCCACCACCAAGGGCTTCTCTGTCTTTTTTTGAGAGGTTACTGTTGAAGCAGTTTGGAATTTTGTTTTCTGATGCAAAACTGAGTCCTGATGCAATAATTAATAAAATAGTAATTAATCTTGTTTTCATATTCATACCTCATATTTTAACCTAAAATAACAGAAAATTCAACTTTATTCCAGGTTTTATATTAATTTTTACTATAGAAAAAACCCTATAAAAATGATAAAATTACAATATATAACAATTTTTTTTATTTGAGGAAAATAAATGATTAACCAGCAGATTAAGGAAACTATGACAAGTAAAGGTGCCAGTGTTATTAGAAAAATGTTTGAAGAAGGTACTAAACTTAAATCAATATACGGGGAAGATAATGTTTTTGATTTCAGTCTTGGAAATCCAGACCTTGACCCTCCTCAGGAAGTTTTAAAAGCTTTGGAAGAATGTTCCAGCGTTCATGAAAAAAATTACCACGGATATATGCCTAATGCAGGTTTTTCTTTTGCAAGAGATGCTATGGCAGAAAAAACAACTGTTGAGCAGGGTGTAAAAGTTACAGGTGATTGTGTTGTTATGACAGTTGGTGCTGCCGGTGCATTGAACAATCTTTTAAAAGCAATTATTACTCCAGGTGACAATGTTATTGTTCCATCTCCATTTTTTGCAGAATACAGACACTATGTAAATAATTATGGAGGACTTCTTATTGAGGTTCCTGTTAAGGATGATTTTTCTCCAGATACAGAAGCAATCGAAAAAGCAATGAATGAAAAAACTGCTGCTGTTCTCATTAACAGTCCAAATAATCCTACAGGCAGAATTTATTCAAAGGAAGACATTCAGAAGCTTGCTGATGCTATGAACAGAAGTGCAGAAAAATACGGTCGGAAAGCCTATCTGATTTGTGATGAGCCGTATCGTGCCATTACTTACGACGGTAAAGAAGTGGCCCCAACTTTTCCTGTTTATGACAGTACTGTAATAGTAACTTCTTTTGCAAAAAATTTAAGCCTTCCTGGTGAACGACTTGGATATATTTGCGTAAACCCATCATGTCCTGATAAAGATGAACTTGTTGCAGCATGTATTTTCTGTCTTCGTATTACTGGTTTTGTTAATGCTCCTGGATTATGGCAGAGAATTGTTGCAAAAAGCTGGAATGCAAAGGTTGATTATTCACTTTATGAAGTAAGAAGAAATGAACTTATGTCGATTCTTGATGAAGCTGGAATTGAATATGTAAAACCGGAGGGAGCTTTTTATTTGTTTTGCAAAGTTCCATCAAAATTCGGCGGTGATGATATGGCATTTTGTGATCATCTTAAAAAGTATAATATTCTTTGTGCCCCAGGAAGTGGTTTTGGCGGAAAAGGATATGTAAGGTTAGCATATTGCGTAAGTGAAAAATCAATTTTAAATTCAAGAAATGCCTTTGTAAAAGCAATTAAAGAATTATAGAATTAAAATTTGATTTTAATGTATCCGTAAAAAGAGTTAAGTTATGAATATTTTAATGATTTCGGCAGAGGCAGTTCCATTTGCAAAAAGCGGGGGACTTGCTGATGCCGTTACATCCTTGAGTCTTTCACTGGCAGATTTAGGCCATGATGTAAGAATTTTAATGCCACGCTATTATAGTGTAGACAGAAAACATCTTAATCTTGTTACAGAAGGCATGAAAATTCAAATGGGGAATAATTGTGAAACTGTAAATATTTATCAGACTTATCTTACTTGCAATAAAAAGGTTCCTGTATATTTTGCAGATGATGAAGGACTTTTCGGAAGATTGGGAATATATGGTGATAATCCTGCTTCCAGCTATGCAGATAATCCTTATCGTTTTAGTTTGTTAAGTCATACTGCTTTTGAATTCTGCATAAAGAAACAATGGATACCAGATATTATTCACTGTCATGACTGGTCAAGCTGTCTTGCATTAACTTTACTTAAAAACATTTATCGGTTTCAGAAACCTTTTGAAAAAACAAAAGGAATTTTAACAATCCATAATATGGGATATCAGGGGGATTTTTCTACTGATAAATTTTCCGATTTGGGAATTGACTGGGGATTTTTCTATCGAGCTGGTTTTGAGCATAATTATAGAATCAATTTTTTAAAGGCTGGAATTGTTTCTGCAGACAAAATTACAACTGTAAGCCAAAGATATGCACAGGAAATCCAAAGCAGTGAAGGTGGTTTTGGACTTGATTCAGTTATTAAATACAGAAGTCAGGATCTTTGTGGAATAGTAAACGGTATAGATGTTGATGCATGGAATCCTCAGCTGGATAAAAAAATTCCTTTTAATTTTTCCATAAGTGATTTAAGTGGAAAGGCTAAGTGTAAAGAAGAATTGCAGAAGAGAATGGGGCTGCCTGTTGATAATAATGTTCCGGTGATTGGAATTATTTCCAGGCTTGTTCAGCAGAAGGGTATAAGTGAATTGTTTGCTCCAAATTACGGCTGTATGTATGGCCTCTGCAAAAAAGCAAATGTGCAGGTTGTAGTTCTTGGAAGCGGCGAAAAATGGTGTGAATCTGAACTTCAAATTCTTTCAAAAGAACTGCCAAATTTTAAATGTTTTATTGGATATGATGAAGATTTAAGCCATCTTATTGAATCTGGCAGTGATATTTTTCTAATGCCATCCCGATATGAACCTTGCGGCTTAAATCAACTTTATTCAATGAGATATGGAACTCTTCCTGTTGTTAGAAACACTGGCGGACTTGCAGATACTGTTCAAAATTATGATGCTGTAAATAAAACTGGCAGTGGTTTTGTCTGTAATGATGCAACACCTGATGCAGTTTTTGGAACAACTATGTGGGCAATAGAAACATATTATGAACATAAAGACGATTTTAAAATGCTGCAGCAGAATGCAATGAATAAAGATTTTTCATGGATAAATTCTGCAAATCAATATGTTAAAGTGTATCAGAGTGCACTGGAAAATTAAAATTGATTAAAGAAAATAAGAATTGAATATTACCCCTTTACTGGAAATAAGCAAAAGGGGTATTTTTTTTGACTGATTTTTTTTAGAATTTCCACCATTCACCGGAAGTTTTAAGATACCAGTCAGATAGAACTGTTGCATCATCAACATCGTACCATGAAATACTTCCGTCTTTGTTTAAAATTGCAACTACATTATTGTTTACCTTCATCTTAACAGGAATAGAAGCTGAGCGGTCATAAACAAATTGTTTTGATGTTTCTGAATTGTATGAACGGAAGTTGCTTAAACCAATGTTTGTGAAAATGTAAGGGAAATTTGTTTCTACTGTAGCATTAGCATCTTCTGCCGGATATTGAAGCAGGCTGATCATTTCTTTTTTATCCGGCGAATAACTGAATACTTTTGTAAAAGGTTTTGAATCCTGATAGCTGATTGAAATTCCGTAAATATCGCTGCCTGGTTTTGAGTAATCAAAATTGAGTGAATACAAAACTGTTGCGCTGTTTACAAGAGTTACGTTTTCTTTTGTGGTTATATCAACATAAACAAGAGGAGTTGAATTTCCGGCATTAGTTTTACCGATGTACATGTCTTTTTCGTTGTAAAGAATTGCATCCTGGATTGCAGTTCCTGTATATACTGTTGTATATTTTTTTGAGGCAAAATCAAAAATACTTACAGAACTGTTTCCACAGATTGCAACAAGTTTATTTCCAAAACATCTTAAATTCTGGAGAATATTTTCAGGAGTAAACAGAGTTGTTTTTGCTTTTGTTGAAGTATTTTCAAAAATTACGGATTTCTTTGTTCCTTTTGACCAAAGAATTACACCATCACTGTTTGGAATAATGTTTGTATAACCTGTATTTTCTCCAATCTGTTGGATTGTGTCATTTTCGTAATTTGATTTGTATACTGCATTTTTTGTGTTAAAGTAGAACATGTTGCCAAAGGTTGCAATATCGTAAATATGTTCATACTCTTTGCTGGAAATTGGATACATTGAAAGCATTTCACTTTCCGGTATGCTGTTCATTTTATAAATGTTACCCTGACTTGAACCGATTGCTATTTCTGAATAACTTTTTGCAGCAACAAGATAACTGTCGTTAGAAACCCCGGAAAATTTTTTAACAATATTACATGCAGGTGGATTGTTTATCTTACTTGTATCAGCCTGAATCTGGTTTGCCAGCTGCTCATTGGTAAGAAGATTTAAAAGATAGTTTTTGCCGTCAAATGTAGTGTAGTATAATCCTTTTTCGTCAACTGAAGAACTTGTAAAAATTAATGCATTTCTAGCCGGGTAAACACCAATTTTGTTTCCTGTTGGAGCATAATTCAGATACAGGTTGTTGTTTTTTGTTCCCGCAAGATAGCAGTTTTCAAATTTTCCGGTTCCAAAAATAATTGGCTGTTCCAGATTTTTTTCTGTATTCAATTTCTGAATTTCCTGGTTCCTTGCAATACTGTAATAAACCAGGGAGCCGTTTGGAGAATACATTACCGCACTTTTTTCGGTGTTACTTGTTTTAATAAAAGATACCATTGCCGGCATGTTTTCTGGTTTTGCGACAACAGTTCCATCGGTCGCATTTAGAATGAAAATACCGTTTATTGCTGAAGTGCCAATAAGAAGGTATGTTCCTTTAGCAGAAAAGTTGATGGCAGTTACTTCATCGGCAAATCTTTTTGCATATACTCTTGAAAGTTTTTTCCAGTTCCATAAACTTACTCTGTGAATATTTGTACCGTTTGATTCGTAAATTGCAATATAATTGTTGTTGGGACTAACAGAAATTTTTCTGATGGGAAATTCACTTACCTGGTAATGGCTTCCAATTCCGTCTGTATCCCATCTGATAAGGTATCCGTCCTGGCCGGCGCTGAAGTATACGTTTTCTTCTGCTGCTGCTATTGCGTTTACTTTGCTGCTGTGAGCTTCTGTTGAATTGTGTGCCTGAGCAAAAGCTGAAAATGAAGAGATAAAAATTGCTGCAATTATGATTATATATTTTCCAGAAGTTTTCATATTATCTATTGATTTCTCCTTTTTTAAAGAACATTTAATATTTTAAAATGTTTCAACTTAATTATATCAAAAAAAAATAATTTATAAAATAGTAAAATATTATGGGGCTTTTGTAAATAATCCTTTAATGTAAGATAAATCCCCAAGCAGTGCAATTACAAAAAGGGCGCCAAGAAATGCTATTCCAGCAAACTGAATGTAATATAATACTTTTGGATTCATTTTTTTTCTGGTGATTATTTCTATAAGAGAAAATAAAACGTTTCCTCCGTCTAGAATTGGAACCGGCAGAAGGTTCATTATAAAAAGTGAAATACTGATAAGGGCAAGCAGATCCAGCGTAGAAACAAGACCATTTTTAAATCCGGAAGAAAAGCCAGATTTTACTGTTTCTCCCAGCATTGATGTGATTTTGGCAGGTCCGCTTACAGCAGAGGTAATTTTAACACCTTTAAAAAGAATTCCAAGAGATGTAAAAGTGAGTTTTATTGTTTTACCAGTCTGAACAAAACCTTCTTTTATTGCTCCAAAAAATCCAAAAGGACCATATTTTTTTTCTGTTATTGAATCCCTCGAAAAAACAACCCCAATTTTGCCGCTTCCAGTTTCCTTGTCCAGATTGGAATGAACATTAAATTCAAGAATAGCAGGATTACCGTCAATCATTCTTTGAACTGTAATAAGAATATCCTGGTCACCATGAGTAGAAACAAATTCAAAAATATCATTTGAATCCTTAATTTCTGTAGAATTCATCCTGATAATTTTATCACCGGTTAAAATTCCTGCTTCTTTTGCGGGACTTGGAATATTCTGCAGTTCTTCGTATTCTTCTGGCAGAGAAATTGTGTTGTCTGCTGTATAATAACTGTAACCGCACATTGCTATTATAAAAAAAGCTAAAACTGCAAAAATTAAATTGTTAAAAGGGCCGGCCAGTGAAATTAACATTCTTTTTAAAGGATGAACTCCATAAAAACTGTGGGGTTCTCCTTCAATTGATTTTTTGTTTTCTTCAAGAGCTTTGATGAAATCTTTTTCACCTTTCATTCCACAGTAGCCGCCTAATGGAATAAGGCTCAATCTGTAGTCTGTACCTTTTATTGTTTTATGCAGAAGAACTGGTCCCATTCCAATAGAAAAACTTATTACTTTAACACCACAAAGCCGGCTTGCAATAAAGTGGCCTAATTCATGAAAAAAAACTAGAAAACTTAATCCGATGATTCCTATTATAATTGACATAATAAATTCTCCGCAGTGATTCTTGCACATTTGTCCATTTCGAGAATTGTTTCTAAATCTTTTGGGAAAATCGAAAAATCTTTCTGCAATGTTTTTTCAACTAATTCAGGAATTTGTATAAAATTGATTTTTTTGTCAAAGAAGGCCTGTACTGCTACTTCATTTGCGGCGTTGTAAGCAACTGTATAGCAGTTACTTTTTCTGGCGCATTCGTAGGCAATTTTTAACATAGGGAAAAGTTCTGTGTCCGGCTTAAAAAATGTCATAGTTGAACCAAAAAGATCAAACTGCTCCATATAATTTTCTTTATATTCAGGCCATACAAGTGCACCAAAAATGGGATGTTTCATACTTGGATTTGAAATTTGGGCATACAGCATTCCGTCTTTTGTACGTACAAGAGAATGGATAAGACTCTGGGGATGAACAACAACCTGAACATTATCTGGATTCATGTTAAAAAGCCGCACTGCTTCTATAACTTCCAGGCCTTTATTTGCAAGGCTGGCACTGTCGATTGTAATTTTACCCCCCATATTCCAGGTAGGGTGTTTAAGGGCCTGCTCAACTGTTACAGTTTTTAGCATTTCTTTTGTATATTCTCTGAAAGGTCCGCCACTGGCAGTTATTACAATCTGGGAAAGCTTTTCCATCCCAAAATTCTGGGTAAGGTTAAAAATTGCGCTGTGTTCACTGTCTACGGGAATTATGCTGGCTCCTTTTGACAAAGCAAGGTTTTTTACATAATCCCATGCCATAACAACAGTTTCTTTGTTTGCTAAAGCCAGATCAATTTTATTTTCCAAACAAAGAATTGAAGGCAAAAGACCATCACTACCTGCAACTCCATTGACGGCTATATCTGGTTTTGATGAATTGATTAACTGTTTTAATCCTTCAATGCCGTCTCTTGAAAATACTGTTCCAGGGCAGTTAAATTCCTTGCAGAGATTTTCTACTTTTGCAATGTTTTTCCCCGCACTGATTCCTGCACATTCAAATAAATCTTTTTCATTTCTAATAATATCAAGTGTTTGGGAGCCGATTGAACCTGTGCATCCTAAAACGAGAACTCTTTTTTTTGCCATGTTATTTGTCCAATTAAAGTGGTAAAGTAACCGGAACGTTTAATGCTTCCGGAAATAAAAGTGAAAGTACAATAAAGAAGAATGGGGCAGTCATAATGATACTGTCAATTGAATCAAGAATACCACCTCTTCCAGGTATAATGTGACCGCTGTCTTTTTCTCCAGCACTGCGTTTGATTACACTTTCTGCCAGATCACCTGTAACACTTGTAAGCCAGCAGATAACACAGAGAATAGCAATAAAAATATAATTATTTCCAAGAATTTCCGGCCAGATGAGCTTTGAGATTACTGCACCTGCTACAGCCCCAATCAATCCGCCGATAAATCCTGCAACACTTTTGTTTGGGCTTGCTTTAAAAATTCCCCGGTTTGATTTTCCCAAAAGAATTCCAAAGAACCATGCAAGACTGTCACACATAAATACAATCAGCAGGAGAGTGAACACAAGTTGGTATTTTACTGCGATTTTACTTACAAATGTTACAAGATATCCTGAATACAAAATAGTAAAAGAAGACGAAATGATTTTTTCAATTGATTTTGAAAAATCATCACCGGAAAAAATTTCTTTTGCAAGAACTACAAGAAGTGTAATTGCAAAAACATATTCAATTACTTCAAATGGAAGCTTAATGTTAGGAAAAAATGAAGGGATTACAAATGTTAATGAAGCAGTTACTGTTACTAATGTTGCCAGGGAAACAACTAGAGCTTTATTTTGTACTGCAACTCTTTTACTCAGAAGGTTGTGCATTTCCATAGCACAAATCATGCTCACAAAGGAAAGAAGTATGTGCAGAGCCAGGTGATTATAATATGGCAGATAAACTATTCCCAATACAATTGGAAGCCCTATAAAGAATATTAAAAGTCTTGAAGCGAGTTTGCTCATATATATACTCCGTATATTAATCTAGTTTGCTGTAGAAAAATCAAACTGGTGCGTTGCCGAACCGTCTGTTTCTTTTCTGAAATTCTATAATATTTTCGTAAAGTTCTGTTTCTGTATAATCCGGCCAGAGTGTGTCTGTAAAAATAAGTTCTGCGTAACTTGCGTGCCACAACAGGTAATTGCTAAGTCGTTTTTCTCCACCGGTTCTAATCAATAAATCTACATCAGGTAATTCAGGAATATCAAAATATGTTCCAAAATTTTCTTCTGTAATTTTATCAATATAATCTAATGATGCACATTTTTTAATTGCCCGGACAATTTCATTTCTTCCACCGTAATTGATGGCAAGAGTTAATGTAAGTCCTGTAAATTCTTTTGTTTCTTCCCTGGCTTTTGTAATTTCTGCCTGAATGTCCGGAGGCAGACCGTTTAAATCTCCCAGGTGTTCAATACGTATTCTGTTGGTTTTGTAAAATTCAAACTCGCTTCGTAAATGACTGCGAATTAAATTCATAAGGTAGCCAACTTCCTGTTCTGTACGCTTCCAGTTTTCTGTTGAAAAAACGTAAAGTGTAAGATACTTTATTCCAAGTTCAGCGGCAGCCTGTGCAATTTTTTTTGCACTGGATAAACCTTCCAGGTGCCCTTTGGAACGAATTAAACCTCTGTTCTTAGCCCATCTTCCATTACCGTCCATAATAATGGCAAGATGAGAAGGTAAGTGAGAAAGATCGGGTTTTTGAACAGAGCTTGCAGAATTCATTATTCCATGATTTCCTTTTCTTTTGCATCACAAACAGCATTGATTTCTGCAATAAATTTGTCTGTAAGCTTCTGGAGCTTGTCTGTTTCTGTCTTAAGCTGGTCCTCTGTGATTTCTCCGGCTTTCTGCTGTTTTTTAAGGTCTTCGTTACCATCACGGCGAATGTTGCGGATTGTTGTTCTATAGTTTTCTGCAACTGTTTTTGCCTGTTTTACAAGTTCTTTTCTTCTTTCTGCTGTAAGAGGTGGAACTGCAATGCGGATAACTTTTCCGTCGTTTGTAGGATTAAGACCCAGGTTTGCAGCCTGAATTGCTTTTTCGATTGAACCAATAAGTGATTTGTCAAATGGTGATATAACAATCATTCTTGCTTCCGGAATAGAAATTGTTCCAACCTGATTAAGTGGTGTTGGAGTTCCGTAGTAATCTACTCGTACTTTATCAAACATAGAAGCACTTGCACGTCCTGTGCGGATTGTATTGAATTCATTTTTAAGGGAATTAACTGTTGTTTCCATGCGGCTTTGATTATCTGCCATTTTTTAGTCCTCCGGGTTGGGTAAATAAACCCAATAATAATCAATAAAGTATACACTATTTTTACAAAAAATGCAAAGAAAATATGAAAATTTTAAAATAAAAAAAACTGCACCGGCTTTACCAATGCAGTTTATGAAATTTTACTGTCTAGAAATTACTTTCCAAGAACGATTACTTTGCAGTAACCGAATGAAAGATCTGCCCCAACTTCTTTTCCAACTTCAGCAAGTTTTGCGCTTACTGTTTTTGCTGGGTCTTTTACGAAGCCCTGGTCAACAAAAGAAATTTCTGCAAGGTGTTTTTTAATCTGACCTGCAATAATTCCTTCTTTAACGTTGTCTGGTTTTGAAGCCATTTTTTCGTCATTGTTCATTTTTGCAAGGAAGATTTCTTTCTGTTCAGCAATGTAGCTTTCTGGAATTTCGTCTTTTGTGATGTAAGCTGGAGTAAATGCAGCAAGGTGCATACAGCAGTCTTTTGCAAATACTTTAACTGCATCTGCTTCTGATCCCTTGATGATTACAACAGAACCTGTTTTGTTATCTGAGTGAACATACATACCTGCAGTTGCACCAGCTGGAACGTCAATAACTTCTACTGATTTGAGAGACATGTTTTCGTGTACACGTGTTGCATAGTCCAAAGCCATGTCAGAAAGTTCCTGTTCAATTTTTGTGTAGCCTTTTTCGAAGATTCTCTTGCAGATTTCTTCACCACAAGCAATGAATCCTTCACCGTTTGCTACGAAGTCTGTTTCACAAACCAATTCAACGATAGCAATTTTGTTACCGTTCTGTTTAATGAAGATGCGTCCTTCGCCAGCAGCTTTGTCTGCACGTTTTGCTACAGAAGCCAAACCTTTTTCTTTAAGGATTTTTTCTGCACCTTTTACGTCGCCTTCTGCTTCTTCCAATGCTTTTTTACAAGCCATGAGACCTGCGCCTGTTGCATCGTTAAGGTCTTTAACCAATTTCATGTCGATTTTCATGATTGTTCTCCAGATTTAGATTTAGATGAATAAAAAAGATAAATCTGGAGGGCAGGAAAGGGCCCCCCAAATTTTTTGTTAACAAAAATTATTTGTTAACAAATATTATTTGTTATAAACTTTGTCTTCGTCAATCAAAGAATTGTCGTTATCATCTGCAGCTTCTTCTGTTTTTGTTTCAGAAGGTGTGTAGTTTTGGTAGTCAACAATTTCTTCATCGTCTTTCTTTGTAGATGCGTCTGTAGAGATTTCTTCTTCGTCGCCGTCAATAATCTTGAGGCTTTCGTCGTTGTCTGCTTCCAAAACTGCATTTGCAATGATTGATGTAAAGAGAGAGATTGCACGGATAGCGTCATCGTTACCAGGAATTGGGAAATCAATTCCTTCTGGGTTACAGTTTGTATCAACAACTGCAACGATTGGGATACCCATTCTGCGAGCTTCTGCTACAGCGATCTGTTCTTTGTGTGTATCGATAAGGAAGATTGCTCCTGGGAGTTCTTTCATATCTTTCATTCCACCGTAGTTCTTTGTGAGCTTATCTTTTTCTTTAAGAAGCATTGCTACTTCTTTCTTTGTGAGGTTATCGAATGTTCCGTCGATTTCCATCTTTTCGATTTTCTTAAGACGGAGAAGTGATTTCTTGATTGTAGTGAAGTTTGTAAGTGTACCACCCAACCAGCGGCTGTTTACGTAGTACATACCACAGCGTTCAGCTTCTTTTGCGATTGCCTGCTGTGCCTGTTTTTTTGTACCAACAAAGAGAACTTTTCCACCTGCTGATACTACTTTGCGGATTTCATCGTAGCTGTCTTTGATAGCTGTGATTGTTTTCTGCAAATCGATAATGTGGATACCATTGCGTTCTGCGAAGATATACTTCTTCATACGTGGATCCCAACGTTTTACCTGATGTCCGAAGTGAACTCCAGACTCAAGAAGACTTTTCATGGTTACAACTGCCATGAGTAACTCCTTCACCGGTTTTCTGCCTGTATTCTGGTAGAGAACCGCCTTTCCTTATTTCTCGTAACTTCACCGGTAATTTACCAGTTTAGCCCGGAAGATTTTAAACTACTTGAATAAACTATTCAAATTTGTAGTTTTGTTCGCGTAATATATCATAAAGTTCAAAAATAGGCAACCCCATAATACTTGAGTCAGTTCCTTCAATTGATTTGATAAAACAGCTGCCTAATCCCTGAATTCTGTATGCCCCGGCTGCTCCATGCCATTCTGCTGTTTCCAGGTACCAGTTGATTTCTTCATCTGTCATTGGTGCAAAAGTAACTTTATTAATAGAATTTCGTGTAGATAAATCATGAAGTTTTCCATTATATAAAGCGATTCCTGTTGCAACCGTGTGAGTTTTTCCTTGGAGAGCTTTTATTATTTGGAATGCTTCGTTCTGGTCTTTTGGTTTACCGTAAATTATTCCGTTAAGAATAACAGTTGTATCAGCACCTAAAACCCAGTCCAGTTCCTGATTAGGTGAAAGTCCCTGGATAACGGCTTCAACTTTTTTTGCGGCAAGAAATTCACTGGCTTTAAGAATGTCTATGTCTGAGGGAACAGTTTCGTCTATATCTGCAGGTTTAACGGCAAATGGAATGTTCATCAGTTTTAATATTTCCTGACGCCTTGGTGAAGCTGATGCTAATATAATTGGTTCCATTTTTTCCTCCATGGGTAAAATTCAACTTAAATTATGGCGGATTTAATAAAAATATTCAATATAAAAACAACTGGGGCAATAGTGATATCCGGCTTAAAAAAATTTATTTGACCTAAATTAAAATGTGAGATAAAATATTAGTTATGAAGATGAATAAAGTTATTTTAAGTGGAGTTGCAATTTGTGCTTTTGCATTTGTAACCGCTTGTAAAACCACAGAAAATGTTACTCAAAAATCAGATAGTTCTGAAACCAGTAGCAAAAAAGAAGATTTAATTGTTGATGGTTTAATGGATGAACCAGACGTAAGTGCTTCTTTATTTGAACCTGTTAAAACTGCAGAAGATCTGGAATATGAGCGTTCTGTTAGTGAATTGGGCAGTCTTGTTTCAAGGGAAAAATTTTTTGAAGATAAAGCAATTATTCTTCAGAAAATCGTTGAACTTGACCAAATTATGAAAAGTTATGATTATAACAAGTGGACAAGCTACATTGATGAACAGAGTAAAATTTACTGGTCCAAGCGTCCGAATCTTCAGAAAGCAGAAAGTAAGCTTCCTGTAAAGGGTTTGAGACTGTATACAATGCAGGACTATTTTAAATATGTGTTTGTTCAGTCACGCCGAGGACAGAAAGTTGATGAAATTCGTTATGTTTCGGAAAATCTTGTAAAAGCAGTTCAGGTTAGAGAAGAACAGGATATTGTTTATTATCAGTTTGAGAAAATTGATGGTAAATGGCTTGTTAATCTTCCGCCATTGGATGACTAATTATAATATTTTTTTACTTTAATTTTTTCCCGGAGGAGAAAAACAATGAAAATTAAAGCAGTAATTGCAGCCGCCGCAGCAGTTGGTTTGTGTGCATCAGCATTTTGTCAGACAGTAAAAAGCAACAGCAAGTCTGAAACAACAGTAGAAAGTGAATATTTGAGTAACGTAGAAGATGTTATCATTTCTGAACTTTCAATGTCTGAAGATTACGACAGTAAGATGGTTGCTTTGCAGTACCTGGAAAGTTCTATCGAAGACGGCAGAGCATCTCCAGAAATGCAGCATGCTCTGGATTCTTTGAGTGGCGAAGGAACAAATACTGTTGCCCGTACAAAGGGTCGTCTTTCTAACAATTATCCTGATATTCGTGCAAAAGCCTGCGAACTTCTAGGACGTATGCCAACTACAGAAAGCACAAATACATTGATTAATGTGGTAAAGGCAGATACAGAACCAATGGTTTTAAGTGCTGCAGTAAGATCTTTAGGCGAAATTGGTCTTAATCCAAGAAATGAAGTTATAGAAACAATTGCTCTTGCCCAGAGAAAGAATGCTGCTCTTAATCCAACAAGTTCTTTTGCTTACGAAGTTCTTGTTGCATACGAAAAACTTGCACCAGTTACAGAAGATAAGAGTCTTATGATTCAGAGTTTGTCTACTATTGCTTCTAACGGCCGTTATGTAACACCAGTTAGAACAAAAGCTTTGCAGGTTCTTAAAAATTTGCAGGGAAGCGGAAAGGGCGGAAAAGCCGCAGAAAAATAAAATGATTTATTGAGAGATATGGGATTCGAACCCACCGCCTTCGGCTCCGGAGGCCGACGCTCTATCCAGATGAGCTAATCTCTCAAAAGTTTTATGTATTCTAACCTTAAAAAAAAAAATTGTCAATGAAGCCGGTTGAAGTCCTTAATTATTGGATGAAACCGGTTTTTTATTTACTATTTTAGTGAAATTTGTTAATATTTGAATATGACATTAACACCTGCAGAATTGCTTCTTCCTGTATTTAGAAATTACAATGAGGTTTTTACAGCCAGAGATTTGGTAAAAGTAGTTTCATCTTCAGGAATAAAACTTACACAAAAAGATATAGAATCATCTCTTCAGAATAATCCATTCATTTTTGAATTGGGCAACGGTCATTATATTACAAAATCCGCAGTGTTTACAGGTTCATATTTTTCAATAAAGCCTACTGCTTTTGAACTGCAAAATAATTGTCTTATTGTTGGTCACCGGTGCAGTCCATTTCTTGATCCGGAATTTAATCCCTGCGAAATTTATTTCCTTTTTAATGATATTGTTCTCCCAAAAAAAGTTGTTAAAATAGACAGCGATAAGGCTATTGATTATTTTGATCTTTTTGGCGAAGAATACAGCCCTCAGTATATTGCTTCTGATCCTGCAAATGAAAAACTCAATATTGTAGAAAATGACTTTATTTTGCCTGCAGAAGTTTATCTGACAGCTTATGATATTACGGAAATAAAAGAAAAGTACGGTTTTGGAATTTCTGATCGATTTTTGTGTCAGGTAGAAAACTGGGATCAGGGGGTTGTAACACTTTCAATTTTAAATGATGCCCTTAAGGATAATATTTTTAATACTGGTGATACAGGGCAGAAACGTCTTGAATGGTTTTTTAATGTAGAAAAATGTCTTTTGGAAAGCTTTGATAAATATGGACCTTTATCTAGTATTGATGATCAGTTTGCAAGAATTGTTTTTGATAATAAAGATTTGATAAGTGTTCCCTGGTGCGGATCCTTTGAAGAATATTACCGGAATTATAAAAAAGAAGTAAGTATAGAATATTTTGGTGTAGAAACAAGGCTCTGGCATAAAGGTCAGATTATTCCTGCAGTTGGAATCTGGAATCAAAGTGAAATGGCAAAAATTGAATCTAACTCCCAGAACAACAGCAGCGTTAATCCATATTACACTTTGCCTGATTTTGTTTTTGACCTTTATATTACAGATATGATATGGTCAAATAAAATTGATTCTGTAAAATTGTATGATAAAATTTTCCCGGATGAATTTATTCCTTCAGAAACAGAAAAGAAATTTATATTGTTGCATATTACAGAAAGAACTGCTATACTGCAAAAAAATTACAACTGTTTTAAGGATCGTCCTTTGGGGTTTTTGCGGCACAAAATGCTTGATTTGTTTTCCAAGGTCAGCTGGCTTGTTTATAAAATCGAAGTTGCCCGCTGCGAACTAAAGGAATTGCCTCAACAGGAACTTGTAATTCTGTCACAGTTGTATAATCATCTTATAAAAATGCTTGATACTTTGGCTAAGGATGTTGAAGTAACAATCAGTCAGGATGAAGCAGACAGTTTACTATCTTCACTTGAAGGTATGACCATGAATTTTGAAGATATAGTTGGAAGTCTTGAAAATGTTATAAACAGCAAACGTTTCAGCGGCTTTAAAATTGTTTGACATTAGGAGAAAAAGTATGGAAATTACAGTTGATTTAGCAGAACTGATTGAAAGAGGCGGGATTGTTTTGGATGTTGAAGGATTTGAACCTTCAGAAATTTACAGTAAAGTCTGTTCGTTGATTTCTATTCCAACAGGACTTTCTCCAGATGAGCTTTGTGGTGAGCTTTGTGCCCGTGAAAAGGTTTTAAGTACTGCCGTTGGTTTTGGATTTGCATTACCTCATCCAAGAAGACCAATCGTTAAAAATGAAAGTGAATCAAAAATTGTTGTTATCTATCCTAAAGAAAAACTTGATATGAAAGCACCAGATTCAAGGCTTGTTTACTGTATGTTCCTGATTCTTTCCAGTTCTACTCAGGCTCATCTTCAGGTTCTTGGAAAACTGGCTAATCTTTTTCGGAACGTTGAATTCCGAAAAGTTATGGAAAACAAACCTTCTGTTAAGGAAATCTGTGACTGCATCAGAACTCTGGGATAATTCCGATTACTATGCCTGCAATTATTATTGTGGCGCATAGTATTTTGTGAAGAACATTTTTTTCTTTAAAGACAAGTTTTCCTGCAATTATAGTAACAATTGCGGTTACCTGTTTTATTAATGTCATAACTGTAATTTCGCTTCCCGGCATTTTGTTTGCTTTGAATAAGAAATTGTCCATTACAACAAGAGCAAATGCTAAAAGGTAAACCCACTTATTTTTCCATACTGATTTTGTGATTTTTTGCCTTGTGGCAACAGTATAAATTCCGTAATAAATTACTAGAAAAAATGTGTACCATACAAAAAGCTGTGATGAATTCATATCTTTCATAAGAATTTTATCCATTAATCCGCTGATGGCATTAAAAATGCAGCAGATTATTGCAAGAAATATGAACCATGGTTTTGTTTTATAAAAAGGAGTTTTTTCTCCCGGAAGTGAATTTTGAGCAGAAAGTTCATTATCAATTATTGGATTTTCATTATCTTTCTTTTTCTTTCTAATTATTTCCAGTGGATTGAATTTTAAAAATAAAAGTCCGGCAGCAACAAAAACAAGGCCCACAGATTTGTAAACTGTCATCTGTTCGCCTAAAATAACAACTCCCAGAAGTGTTGCAAATAAAACTCTTGACAGATCAAGAACTCCAATCAGGCTCAAAGGAAGTTTTTTTATTGAGCTGAAACCGGCGAGCCATGCTACAAACATTGCAAAGGCTTTAAACGCTGTTCCTGCATATTGTGGACCTGTTATTCCCCCTGCTTTTGGAAACTGGGGAATTGCCATAAGCAGTGAAAGGAGGCTGTAAACAAAAAGCACTTCAATTACACTGTTTTCTTCTAGTGCCTTTTTTTTGAAAATTTCCCTTATTCCTTTAATAATTGCATAAATTAAAACGAACAACATCCACATGGGCATGAGTTTATCATAACTTGAATTTTATTGCAAATTACACTAAAATATTGTTCGTATTGAGCCAGAAAAATTAATTTGGCACAGAAATTTTTAGGAGATAAAAAATGAACGCAAAAGGTATTGAAGCAACAGCCCTTTCAATTCGTAGTCTTTCGATGGATGCCATTCAGAAAGCAAATTCAGGACACCCTGGACTTCCACTTGGTGCCGCAGAAATTGCAGCTGTTTTATACGGCGAACAGATGAAGCATAATCCTCTTGACAGCAAATGGGTTGATCGCGACAGATTCGTTCTTTCAGCAGGACACGGTTCAATGCTGCTTTACAGCATTCTTCACATTGCCGGTTACAAAGTTTCTCTTGATGATATCAAGAATTTCCGTCAGGTTGGATCTAAATGTCCAGGACACCCGGAATTTGGTGTTACAGATGGTGTAGAAAATACATCAGGACCATTGGGACAGGGTATTGCAACAGCTGTAGGTATGGCTATTGCAGAAACAATGCTTGCTGCTCGCTTTAATACTGCTAAGCACACAATTGTAGATCACTACACATATACTCTCGTTGGTGAAGGATGTCTTGAAGAAGGTGTTTCAAGTGAAGCATGTTCTTTGGCTGGTACTCTTAAATTGGGCAAACTGATTGCTTTCTATGACCAGAACCAGATTTCTATTGCTGGCGATACAAACTGTACATTTACAGAAGATGTTCAGAAACGTTATGAAGCTTACGGTTGGCAGGTTCTTAAAGGATCTATGTACAATGCAGGTGAAATCAATGACCTTATTGACATGGCAAAAAAAGAAACAGAAAAACCAACACTTATTATTCTTCGTTCAACAATTGGTAAAGGTTCTAAAAAAGAAGGAACTGCAGATGTTCACGGTGCACCTCTCGGAGAAGAAGATATTCGTTCAATTAAAGAAAAACTTGGCCTTAACCCGGATGAACATTTCTATGTAAGTCCTGATGCTTATGCATATTTTGAAAGTCGTCGTAAAGAACTTTCTGCTGCTCAGGAAGAATGGAATAAAGAATTCGAAGAATGGTCAAAAGAAAATCCAGACCTCCGCAAAAAATGGGATGCATACTGGAATTGTCTTCCAACAGGTGAATGTGAAGATCCTGTATATAAAGTTGGTGATAAAGTTGCTACTCGTTCTGCCAGTGGAAAATCTATTGAAGCTCTTACTCAGAAGTATGAATGGCTTGTTGGCGGTTCTGCAGACTTGGGTTCTTCTAACAAAACATATTTTAAGAGCAGCGATGGAATTTATTCTGCTTCAAATAGAAAAGGACGCACAATTGAATTTGGTATTCGCGAATTTGCAATGAGCCAGATTATGACTGGTATTACAATTCATGGTGGTTTGCGTGCATTTGGTGCAACTTTCCTTGTATTTGTTGATTATATGCGGGGTTCTCTCAGAGTTGCAGCTCTTACTGAGCTTCCAAATATTTATGTTCTTACTCACGATTCATTCCAGGTTGGAGAAGATGGTCCTACTCATCAGCCAAACGAAACAATTGCAGGACTTCGTGTAATTCCAAATCTTGCAGTTCTTCGTCCTGGTGATGCAGAAGAAACAACAGAAGCTTGGAAAATGGCAATGTCGTCTACAAAAACACCAGTTTGTTTGTGTTTGAGCCGTCAGGATATTGTTGTTTACGACAAGTTTGATAAAGACTGGAAAAATACAGTTAAGAAAGGTGCTTATGTTGTTCAGGAAGGAACATCAAATCCTGATATTACTGTTCTTGCAACAGGTGCAGAAGTTGGTCTTGCTCTTGAAGCAAGTGCAAAAGTTTCTGGTAAAAACATTCGTGTTGTAAGCGTTATGGATAAAGTTCTCTTTGAAAATCAGGATAAATCATTCCAGCATCAGATTATTGGTGGTGCAAAACGTGTTGTTGTTGCAGAAGCTGGTGCTCACTATGGTTGGGAAGGTTTTGCAAAGAAAGAAGATTGTTTCTGTATCGATACATTTGGTACTTCTGGTCCTGCAAAGGATGTTGCAAAGTATCTTAAATTTACAGCAGACGATTTGGCAGCCTTGCTTTCTAAATAATTAACTGAATTTAAGTTATCTGGTCCCGGTGGTTTTTTTACTGCCGGGATTTTTTTTGCAGAATAAAAATATGGTCTAAATTCACTTTTAGTGTTATAATAATTTTATATGAAAGACAGTTTTAAATCTGCTGCTTGTATTGAAGGTTCACCAAAATGGGAACAGTCAATAAAGCGGGAAAATACATTATATTCAAGAAGTAATGATATTCGCAGTGAATTTGAACGTGATTATACCAGACTGCTTCATTGCATGGCATATCGTCGTTTACGGCATAAGACACAGGTTTTTTATGCTCCACAAAATGATCATATCTGTACAAGAATGGAACATGTTGGCCATGTGGCAAGTGTTAGCACTACAATTGCAAAATATCTTGGATTAAACCAGCAGTTAACTCAATCTATTGCTATTGGCCACGATATTGGTCATGCACCCTTTGGTCACACTGGTGAAGATATTTTAAATTCTTTAATGGTTCAGCCTGAAGGTAAAAATGCACAGAAAAAATTCTGGCATGAACGCAACAGTTTATTTTTTGCTGATTATATAGAAACTTTGCAGAATCCAAATGGCAAAGAATTGAATCTTGATTTGACTTATGGTGTTAGAGACGGATTAATCTGTCATTGTGGTGAAATTGACCAGCAGGGATTAAAGCCTAGAGATAATGCTATGGATCTGTATCAGATAAAACGTCCTGGTGTTGTAAATCCTTATACATGGGAAGGCTGCATTGTTAAAGTTAGTGACAAAATTGCTTTTCTTGGAAGAGATATAGAAGATGCAAGGGCTTACCATCTTTTGGATATGGGCAGTTATCGTCAGCTTAGAGAAATTGTACAGTCAACACTGGGTATCATTCCTGAAAAAGATTCTGATACTGATTTTGATTCAACACAGACAACTTCAGGCGTTCACAGAAGCGGCAGGGCAGTTAACACAACAGTTCTTATAAATGACCTTATAGTTGATCTCTGTGAAAATTCCAGCATAGAAAAAGGAATTTGTTTTAGCGAACCATATTTTAAATTGATAAAAGAACTCAAAAGTTTCTGCTATTCAAATATTTATACTCACTGGCGCCTTGTTGAATTCCAAAAGTATGCTTCTGAAGTATTGGGTGCAATTTACAGACTTCTTATGAAAGTTCAGGTTTTTGCTCAAAACGGACGGGTAATTGATGCTCTTAAAATTTATCCTGAACTTTGCAGAACTTTTGAAGACTGGCTGGTTAAATATTCAAATTATGTTCCTTATCAGGATGAATCAAAAAAGAAACGTTTGAATTATGAAACAAAAATTGTATTTAATGTAAGCGAATATGAAAGTTATCAGAAATGTGTAATAGAATATATTTCCGGTATGACAGATCAGTTTGCAATAAACGCCTTTAATGAAATTATAACTTTTTAATTAGGAGTGTAAGATAAAACCGCTAAAATAGCGCGGCTTTATCTTACCTAAAGTT
>JAEDJS010000030.1 GCA_016296205.1 Treponema sp.
TGATTATATCACATCTTTTTGATTTTGTGGGGGAAAATCCAAGCCTAGCTTGGTCTTGTTCCAACGACGAAACGTTGCTCGGGGGAGTGAGAAAAAGAACGAAACGTAAGCCACCACTTTGTCTGAAAGCCATTTTGTCCGAGTAGGACTAAAGACATCTATTTAAATGAGTTTTTTGTCATTTTTTTCAAATCCATTTTTCCAGATAATACGATACTTTTCCTTAATTTCCATCATATATAAGTCTCCATAATTTGTTTTTTTTATTTTACTTGATTATAACTACTGAATGGTGTCAAATAACAACACTATATAAATTTAATAACGATCTGCATTCAGCAAGTTTTTTCTGAAATCCACTGAACGCAATTTTGCGTTTAAAAGATTTACAAAAGCTATCTTCTTTCAATTGTTTTAAAAGATATTTGAAGCAAATAAAAAAAGGCTTTCAGAACCAACAAAGCAGAATTGAAAGCCTCTGAAGTTTAATCTTTTAATTTATAATTTGCATACTTTCCTTTTTGATTAGGAACAAGTTTGCCTTCTGCCAATAATTTCTTTATTTGTAAATAAGCCTGGACATCTGTTATTTTAAGCAATTCTGCTACATCTTCTTTTGTAATAATTCCATCCTGATGCTTTGCAAGTTTAATTATAAGTTCTGGATAACGAACTGCATCTATGTCTGTCTGTCTAACATACTTTGCACTTTCATTATTCTGTTTATAAACTTTTGCGCTTAGAATGTAAGAACGATTAGAACCATTGCCAATGGCTTCTACTAAACCTGCTTCAACAAGATTTTGAATTGTAGAACTTGTTCGAGATTTATTAAGATGAATAACCTCACTCAATCGCTCAACAGTAACACGACGTTCATTTCGAATTGTCGAAAGTATCATCAATGCATTTATTGAAAGTGGCTGATTACGTCTGTTTTGTTCATCAGCTATCATCTTTGTAAACTGCATATCAGGATTTGCCCGTGGTACAAATAGTTTTACTATTGATGAAGTACTTTCAGAATAGTCAGGCCAAGGACGTCCGTAAAGAATAGAGCCTTCGTAAATTCTATCGATACCACGTCCAGTTTTTTCAGCCAAACCGACTCGTTTTAATACATCGGAAAGACATGGGTTTCTTCCATGTGGTTCAACAAAAATGAGGTTTTCTGAATTTACTCCTTCTATAAATCCACCCTGACTTGAAATTGTCATTCCCTCATCATCAATCAGAACACGAACCTGTCCAAGCTGTGTATAATCTCTGTGACAAAATGCATTCAATAAACCTTCACGAAAAGCTCTAGGTGTAAACTCTGGAACAGGGATTCTAAAGAGACCATACTCCATTTCTTTTTCTGGATTCCAGGCTGTAAAGTAAGTTGAAAATCTTTCAAACAGCTTTACTAATGGATCATTTGAAGTTTCATTTATTTTTACATTTGTTCCCGATAATACCTGGAATGAAGCCCTGTAAGTTGGCATAAGACGTTTTATACTTTCTGTTTTCCCAAGAAAAAGCAAACCAGTTACGGTTGGAATTATTTTTCCATTTTCTTCTACGATAAAATGTAATGCTTTATAAAAATCTTCCTGATTTAATTCAAGCAATGATTTATCACTTCCAATACTGTTTTTAATTATACTTTTTAGGCGTTCAAATTCCAGAACATCTAAATCTTCTTCTATGGCTTCTTCAAGTGGTTGTGCAGAAAAATCTAACAAGCTCAATTCAGACAAGCGGCTTGGTATTTCATAAGGGAACAAAGGAACTGCTTCAGGAGAACCATCAAACTTTAATCTACGTCGTAAGGTTTTTCCTTTTGAAGTTGCTGTAACTGTTCTTGCCTTAGGAACTTCAATGCGTAAGATATCTTTTTTATTTTCTGTTATGATTTCTGCTCTTGTTGAAACAGTTGGTACTGTATTATTAGCAATCAAAGTCATTACACCAATAGCATCTTTATGCTGTTTTGTAAGACCTGTTATTTCGCCATCGTCTTCAACACCAAGGTAAAGAATTCCACCTTCTGCATTTGCCATTCCAACAACTGCATCTATTAATTCTGAATTCGGTAATCCGTTCTTTTCTTTTTTATCTGATTTGAATTCAGTAAAAAGATCTTCTTTTTTAGGTATAGTTCTCATGTAAAGCCCCTTTTAATTCAATTATAACCCGTTTTAACTCGATATGTCGAGTTAAAACTCAATTCTAATTCAACATTCGAGTTAGAATTGAGTTAAAATCGTGTTAGAATCACGCAATCCCAAATCTTTGTGATATTCTAGCTGCATCTTCTTCAGAAAGATTCAACCCGCCAAGCTCCAGCTTTCTTTCTGGCTTCCGCAGCCTTGATCAATTCATGAGACTTATTGATGGAAATACTTCCGTTTTGAATCTTCTCCAAAAATGAAGTATCCTCCTTCTTTGCAATCTCTCGCATCTTACAAACCTGACGGGCTGATTTATTAAGCTGGCGGCCAATTGCCTCATCACGGCTATCAAACTTCTTCACAATAACCGGCACCTTTTCAAGTCCAGACTTTTTTGTCGTATTTCCAAATAATCTCATTTTCATTTCTCCAGATTTTAAGCTATTGCTTTGTTCAATTCTTCAAGTTTCTGATTCAGCATGTGATTGTCTCTTCGTCTTCTTTCTGGTCGATAAAAACCTTCTTCATAACATTGCGGGCTAAATCAATAACTTTTTCATCTTCAAGATGTGCTCTGTAGTGATTAAGCATAGCTTCAGTTTTATGACCGGAGAGGGCCATAACGTAACGTTTGTCCTGAACATAATCAAGCATGCGGGCATGGCAAGCTCATTTGCAATCTTGGCCTCATCATTATCCCATTCAAGTTCCATCAGGCGGTTAGCGGTTTCCATATCGATTACTTTTCGTTCTTTGCTCTGGTTGGAACATTTAATAATTCCGTCAAAACAATTGTTCTGAGTAAGCTCGTTGTAAAAAGCCCATTTGAGAGGAATAGTGATTATCTCGATAATTGAGTTTATTGTCTTAGGAGCAAGTTTCTGAGCTTCATCGCTGGAGAAGAATGCATCTACATCTTTACGAGTAATTTCTGCAACGCATTTTCCTGCAAGACGAGGAATCCAGTAAAGACGGGACGATGTATAGACCGTTTCTTTCCAAGCTTCTCTCTGACATAAGGTGATTTATCGTAATCCCAGAATTTTTCAAGGAAGTCTTCAATCGGGATGCTGCCTTTTGAACCAACGCGAGCAGGAATATTGCCGGTGACAATCCATTCCATGACGATGCATTCAGCTTCTGTACGGTTTCTACATCCAGTAGATTTGTTGTTGGAAAGAGTTCCGTCTGCAAGACAGATTTGAGCGTAATAAATCCCAGTATGGGCTTTAAAAATTAAATAGGGCTTAGCCATATTCACCTCACTAAGACCGTAAACAAGTTACTTAAACTGTTTACTTAAATTAGTAATTTGTCTCACGCTAAGCCCTAATTTATTGGGTTTAGTAGTGCGCTAACTCTACATAACATATAGACTTAGCAGTATAGCGAAGGTAGGACTTGCCTTGCAGTCGTAAACATCTTGTTTACGACTGCAAGGCCGGCTTCATTCACTGTCGCAGACATCCTATCTGCTTTTCCTCGCACTTGCTCGGCGTTCATTACGCTTCAAGTCCAACAGATAATTTAACAACAAAAAAAGTTTTCTCGAATTGAGAAACCTATATAGCGGTAGTTGTACTTGAACCTACGGCCTCCGGGTTATGAGTATGTGTGGCAAAAGCTCTTCATTCTCCTGTACCACAGTTATACTTTTTTCTGCAATGCCATTACATAATTTACGAGAAAATCAACTGTGCCGTCAATTCCAAGTTTTGATGAATTGATTATTAAATCGTAAGTTCGAGTTTCTCCCCATTTTGTATCGCAGAGACTGTTGTGATAAGCTTTACGGTTTCTGTCATGTTTTGCAATTGCATTTGCGGCTGCTCTTGCAGAAAGTTCACGTTTTTCCATAACACGATTAAGTTTGTCTTTGTAATCACCAGTAATAAAAATCGAAACAAGTCCTGGATTCAACTTAAACAAAGAATCTGCACAACGACCAACTACAACAAATGACTGCCCCATTGCTTCCCGTTCCTTTAATAAATCGGACTGCAATCCATACACAGCTCCCTCATTGGAATTATTATGACCTCGTACAGTGCGGCTAAAAAATTTTCTCTTAGGCTGCTCATCATACTTGTGAAGTTCATCTGGATCAACTCCCATAAAAACTGCAACTTCTTCCAGGATGCTTCTGTCATAAAGTGGCACTCCCAATTTTGCTGCAATTTTTCTTGCAATTTCATGTCCACCTGAACCATACTCACGGCCAATAGATATAATTGTCTGTTTTTTGAATTCCATATTCAACTCCTACAGATAGCGGATAAAAATAAACACTGTACTGATTACCATTACAATAATTGTAGCAGGCACAGAATATTTGCAGTATTTTCCCCAGCTTACAGGATGACCCGATTTAGCAGCCACAGAAGTTCCAACAACATTTGCACTAGCCCCAATTGGTGTTGCACTTCCTCCAATGTCTGTTCCCATAGAAAGAGCCCAAGCCATTGTATCCAGAGGAACCCCTGTAGAAACTGTTAACGCCTGAATAACCGGAATCATTGTTGCAGCAAAAGGAATATTGTCTACAAACGCACTGGCAACTGCACTTATCCAGATAATAATTCCTATCATCAAGTATACATTGCCCTTTGAAATTTTTCCAATAAAATTAGCAACAAGAACAAGGCAGCCTGTTTCTTCAAGTCCGGAAACAACAACAAACAAACCTATAAAGAACAAAAGCGTTTTATAGTCAACTTTCTTCAATATTTCGCCAATATGTCCAGGAGCACAAACTACCGTAAGGATTGCAATTCCCAGACCAATGGAAGCAACTGTTAAACCTGTCATTGCGTGGGTTACAAGAAGCACTACAGCAATTCCAAAAATTACGGAACTCACTGCAAATCCTTTTTTATCTGTAATTGCCGATTCTGGAGAAGGCAAAGTTGAAGTATCAACCGACTGCTTATTCAACTTAAATTCTTTTCTAAAACACAAGTAAAAGAAAATCACTGTGAATATTAAAGAAACTGCTGCAATTGCTCCAGTGTTTGTAACAAAGTCGGCAAATGAATATCCCAGTGAAGTTCCAATAATAATGTTTGGAGGATCGCCACACATTGTTGCAGAACCACCAAGATTTGCACAGAAAATTTCCGAGAGAATCATTGGCACAGGATTGAATTTTAAAAGCTGAGAAAGTTCAACTGTAACTGCTGCCAGGAATAAAATAACGGTGATTGAATCAATAAACATTGCAAGAACAAATGACATCACCATAAAAACAAGGAAGATTGAAACAGTTTTGTAATTAACCATTTTTGCCAGCCGCATACAAAGCCATCGGAAAAATCCTACACGAGCCATACCTTCTACCATCACCATCATTCCGGCAATGAAAATAATTGTAGCCCAGTTTATTCCACTTGATGATTCTTCTGCCGCACCTTTTGCATACCAGAAACCAAGTGTAAAAATCTGTCTGACATTTAATGTTTTAAGTATCCCATCCCAACTGTGAAGCCCCAAACCAAATACCAGACCCAAAGTAAGAATACCACATACAAGAGTAATCCACTGCCGTTCAAATATTTCTGTGATAATCAGAATGAACATTGTTACGAAGATTAATACTGCAAGGATTTGAGCCAAAAGCATTTTTCTACCTCGAATTGCTGTTTTGAATTGCTGTTTTTAATTGCTGTTTTGAAGACCAAGTTTACCACTTTTTTATTTCTTAAACAATGAATATTTATTAAATTTTTCCCCCAAAGAAAAATTGAATTTTGCCGGATAATTGAAATTTCTTCTATATATGTGATATAATTTTAAGTTATGAGTGATACAGCAAAAAATACAGAAAATAAGAAAGTAGAAAAGGTTAATAATGACCAGGATCAGGAAATCAGCCTTATTGATTTACTTGCAGTTCTCCTAAAGCACAAAAAAATGATTATTGCTGTTACAGGTGTTGCAGCGGTTTTTGCAATTTTGTTCAGCATTTTAACAATAAAACTTCCCCCAGAGAAATCTCCTCTCCCAAACAAGTATACCCCACAGGCTCACATGCTCATAAATGACGAATCAAGTGGAGGCGGTATTTCTAGTATGCTTTCTTCCAGTGGATTAGGTTCCCTTGCAAATCTGGCAGGAATTAGCGGAAGCAGCGGTGCTAGTTATTCAAGCCTTGCAGTATATCTTACAGGAACAAATTCTTTCCTTGACACAATCGTAGACAAATTTAATCTTTTGGAAAGATATAAAATCACTAAATCTCCAAGAGCAACTAGCCGTAAAGTTCTTAAACAAAAACTAACAGCAGCTTACGATTCAGACAGCGGTGTATTTACAATTGCTTTTACAGATATAGATCCAATTTTTGCCCAGAGTGTTGTAAACTTTGCAGCAGATTATATTGAAGCAAGATTTCTGGAAATGGGAGTTGATAAAAATAAACTAAGCAAAAAAAATCTTGAAGAAAACATTCAGAATACATACAACGACATTCTTAGTCTTCAGAAAAGAATCAAAGAAAAAGAAAGCAGTGTTTCAAACGGTTACAATCCAGCGGCTACCCAGAACATCATTCTTGATACTTCAATGCTTCGTCTTGAGCTTTCTGCAAAACAGGAAGTTTATACTCAACTTAAAACTCAACTTGAAATCTTAAAAGTTTCTATGGCCAGCGAAAAACCAATTTTCCAGATTTTAGAAAAAGCAGAAATCCCTGATCAAAAAAGTGGTCCTAGCCGCGGAAAGCTTTGTATCATTATCACTTTTGCCGCATTCTTTATTTCTGTGTTTATTGCATTCCTTTTGAACGCTATTGATAACTTAAAAAATGATCCTGACGCAATTAAAAAACTTTCAACAAAAAAGAAAGGAACAGAAAAATGAAACTTATAAAAAAAATTTTAACATTAACACTTACTTCCGCAATTGCATCAACTGCCTTTGCCCAAAATTCACTTTTTGGTCTTAACGCATCAGACATTTCCAGCAAGGTTTCATCTTCCAGCGACCCCTCGGCAAACATCAATCAAACTTCCATGCTGGCTAAATCCTCTGTTTCCAATACTCAACTGGCAATGAGCAGCCCGGACTACATGGTTACAGCCGGCGACATTTACTCCCTTTCTTTTGCAATCAACTCCAATGCTGTAAACTATGTTATTTCTGTTGATTCAAGCTACAAAGTTCGTGTTGCAAACCTTACTGTTCTTGATGTTTCAGGAAAAACTTTTTTACAATTCAAAAGACTTGTTGAACAGATCATTACTCAGAACTACCCAATGAGTGGAGTTCAACTTATTCTTACAACTCCTGCTGTTTTTAATGTTACAGTCAAAGGCGAAGTTACAGAAACTGCATTCAAACAATCCTGGGCATTAACAAGACTTTCAGAAGTAATTCAAGACTCGTTAACAAATTATTCATCAGACAGAAATGTTACTGTTACTTCAAGCAATGGTACTTCTAAAACATACGATTTATTCAAAGCAAAAAGATTTGGTGAATTAGACCAGAATCCATTTGTTAGACCAGGTGATGTAATTACTGTCAACCGCATTTCAAGAAAAGTAAAAATTTCCGGCGCAGTTGAACGTCCTGGCGAATACACTCTTCTGGAAAATGAAAACGCAAAGAGTCTTATTGAATATTACGGAGGCGGTTTTACTGATTTTGCAGATTACAAACGCATTGAAGTTTCAAGACAGTTATCGGAAAATACAGAAGATCAACTCAATCAGGCTTCAACAATTTATATTACAAAAAAAGAAATTGATGATGACTTTGAACTTTTAAATTTCGACAGTATTACAGTTTACAATGTTAAAGATATTTCTCCCATAATTTTTGTTGAAGGTGCAATTTCTACTCAACAAAATAATAACAGTGCCACAACTCTTGAAGGTTTTTCCAGAGTTGCTCTTACTTTGCAGAAAGGTGACAACTACGCTTATGTAATCCGCAAGAACAAAAACATTATTTCATCAACTTCGGATCTTGCCAACGCTTATGTTATTCGTGGTGATCAGCACATTCCAATGAATATTGCCAAAATAATTTACGACGCTAATTATTTTACAGATGTTACCATTCAGGATGGCGATATTCTTCTTATTCCGTTCAAACAGCACTTTGTAAGTGTTGCCGGTGCAGTAAATAATCCAGGCCGTTACCCATATATTCCAGACAGAACATGGGATTATTACGTTGGTCTTGCAGGGGGAATTAACAAAGAAAAGAACTCTCTGAACACAGTTCAAATCAGAGACATCAATGGAAAAGAGCTGGACAAAAATCAACCTATAACTCCAGAAACAACAATTACAGCCAGCACAAACAGTTTCCTGTATTTCTTTAACAAATATGCTCCTGTAGTAACTACAATTTTAAGCGTAATCAGCACAAGTATTTCTGTGTTGATTTATTCACAGTCCCTTATACAATAAGTTGATTTAAAATAAAATTGGGGCTGTCCAATAAGTCCTGTCATGGTGAATCATGTTCAGAATGACAGAGGCTTCTTTTGGGACAGCCCCTTTTTTTGTCAAATACAATTATTTGATTTCGTAGATCCAACCGTCTGGAGCAGGTCTTGTACCCATCTGAATACCTGTAAGTTCATCATAAATTTTCTGAAGAACCGGACCCATCTTTTCTGAAGAATCTTTAAAGATGATTTCTTTATCTTTTGCTACAACTTTTCCAACAGGACTAATAACTGCTGCAGTTCCACAAAGACCACATTCAACAAATGAACTTAATTCCCACTTGTGAACTTTTCTTTCCTGAACTTTCAATCCCAAACGCTGAGCAACTTCAATAATTGAACGTCTTGTAATAGAAGGAAGAATGCTATTGCTTTTTGGAGTTACCAAAGTTCCATTCTTCTTAACAAACAAAATGTTTGCTCCACCTGTTTCTTCAATAAACATATGTCTCTGTGGATCAAGATACATATTTTCGTCAAAACCATTTTTATGTGCGTCAACAATATTGAACAAACTCATTGCATAGTTAAGACCAGCTTTAATGTGTCCTGTTCCTTTTGGAGCTGCACGGTCAAGTTCGCTAAGACGAATTGTAATTGGTTTTACACCACCTTTAAAATAAGGTCCTACAGGAGTAACAAGAATTCTAAACTGATATTCGTCTGCAGGTTTAACGCCAATAACTGGATTAGAACCAAACATAAATGGACGGATGTAAAGTGTTGCACCGCTGCCATATGGAGGTACCCATGATTTATTTGCTTTTACAACATCATTAACTGCCTGAATAAATTTTTCTACAGGGAATTCTGGCATAACAAGTCTTTTACAACTGTCTGCCATACGGGCAGCATTAAGATCCGGACGGAAACAAACAATTTTTCCATCTTCTGTTGTGTAAGCTTTAAGTCCTTCAAAACAAGTCTGGGCATACTGGAAAACACAAGCACATTCATTAAGCACAACCTTTTCGTCAGTAATGAGTTTTCCTTCTGTCCATTTTCCGTCTTTATATTCAGCAACGAATCTTTTATCTGCTTTAATATAACCAAATGGAAGTTTACCCCAATCCAATTTCTGCTTGTCATCTTTCTTAGCAGTTGTTTTTTTAGCAGTAGTTGTTTTCTTTGCTGCTGTTTCTTTTTTTGCAGTTGCTTTAGTAACACTTGCTTTAGGAGCTGCAGCTTTTTTTGTTGCAGGCTTAGCTGTTGTTGCTTTTGCAACAGTCTTCTTTTTTGTTTCAGCCATATTACGTAACCTCTTTTTTAATAATTTATAATATAATTTTTTTTTACTATTTATTCAATCGTTTTGAAACTAATTCTAGTTCGTCTTTAGTCAGAAAACCATTCTCTTCAAAATACAAACCAAATTCCTTTTTTAATTTCTTAACTTCCGAAATTGGTTTCCCAAGAATTTTTTCAAAACTATATTTAAGCAATCTTGAATCCCGGTATTCTCTTAAACCCATTTTATTTGTAAGCATATAATCCTGAGCAATCTCTTCCCAAGATGCTCCAGCCAATGCCGCAAGACATGCACTAACAGTACCGGTTCTATCTGTTCCCAATCTGCAGTGAATGTAATAAGGACCTGGATGCTTATTTATAAAACGCACAACCGTTGCAATCACCTTACCAAATTCTTCTTCATTTGAATGATAGTAAACAATATTGTAATCCGTGTTGATATACAGATTATTACCTTTCTGCATAATTTCCTTATGGCGGTCGCAAAGATATTCCCCGTATTTTGGTTCCGGAAGTTCTTCACCGCTCAAAGTGATTACAGAATTTATTTTGTTACTTTCAAAACTTTCCTTAACTAAAGTTGAACGCAATTCCTCTGTATCAAATTTTGGCCGGCTCTTTTTAAATGGGTGATATCCTCTAAAAAGACAAGTAGTTCCCGGCACTTTTCTAACGTTGCTTAATCGTAATTTGTCTTCCGGTAAATCCAAATTAAAATCTTTTAATTTAAGTTGAGTTGAACAAATCTTGTTTGCTTCTCTGCTCTTATCCAGATCTTCATCAGAAAAATGAATAAGTGCATTTCCACAAAGTGAATATGCCAGATCTTTTGATGCACTGCAATATTCAGTTTTAATTCCAAGAAATTTTAAATAAGCCACAAATTTAAATTCAGGAACACCAGCATTACCAGGAATATTGATTTCTGCAACAGTTTTTTCCAAAATCCAGACTTTTTGTGCATAATCAAAACGCATCTGATAATCATTATTCTTTTTGTCCCAGCCGTTAAAGCTTCCTTCAACATATACTTTAGAAAAACCACTACGGCGTCCCAAAAGTCTTAGAAACAAATATTTTCTTGGATCAAAAACAAATTTAATTCTCTGCTGGTTTTCACTAAGAACATAGCCTAGCAATTTTTCCTGACCATTAATCTGGGAGAAACTCATTTTACATCAACCTTTTACAGCACCAGCTGCAATTCCCTTAATTATATACTTCTGAAGGAATAAGTAGAAGGCAATAATTGGAATAGAAGATATTGTAAGACTTGCTGTCATTGGGCCATACTCTTTAAGGAACTGCCCGTTAAATCTCATCTGTGCCAGCTGAATTGTCCCGTCCTTTATAACAATAAGTGGAAGTAAAAAATCGTTCCAAAGCCACAATGCATCAATAACCGCAATTGTAGCAATAATTGTTTTCATCATGGGAAGAATAATCACAAAGAAAGTTTTAAATTTTCCAGCCCCGTCAATACTTGCACTTTCTTCCAGTTCTTTTGGAATACTTTTTACAAACCCATGGAACATAAATATGGCAGTAGGACATCCTAATCCCCAGTACATAGGAATAATTCCCGGAACACTCATCAAATGAAGATCAGCTGCAAGAACACCAACCGGAACCATAATAATCTGGAATGGAATAACAAGTGCCATTGCAAAGAAAACATACAGCAGCCACGACAATTTTGAATTTGTTCTTGCCAGCATATATGCACACATAGAAGAAGTAAGAATAATGCCTGCCAGCCCACCAACTGTAATAAATAAAGTATTCAGAAAAACCTTTGGGAACTCCAGCTCTTTCCAGGCCTGAACATAATTTCCAAAAAATAATTTTACAGGAAGCCCAAGAGGATTTTTAATAATATCAGCATTTGGCCTAAAACTGTTGATTACAACAAAAAACATAGGATACAAAAAGAACACCGCAAATAAAAGCATAAACACATACAAAATTGCTTTACGGGCATTAGCCTGTTTAATTGCCTTTTTGTTTAACTGCTCCTGTTTAACTTGATTCAACTGTTTGATTAATTGCATCATCTCTGCCATTATTGTTCAATCTCCTTTCTCTTAGAAATTGCAAGCTGAATTCCTGAAATCGCAAAAATTATCAGGAACAGAACCATTGCTTTTGCAGTTGCCAGACCTGCCTGCTTTTGTGAATATGCATCAAAATAAATATCCATTACAAAAGGAACAGTTCCATAGGCATAACCAGACTGACCAATCATAGCATAAATCAAATCAAAACTTTTAAGGGCATTGGCAATAGAAAGGAACAAACTGATTGTAAAACTTGGTGCAAGAAGGGGCAACGTAATGTACTTAAATCTATGCCCCCAGCTGGCTCCATCAATTTTTGCAGCTTCAATTAATTCACCAGGAATATTCTGCAAGCCGGCCAGATAAATTATCATATAATAACCAGCACCCTGCCAGATACTAACAAGAACTAAAAGCCATGGAGTTTTATTTGAATCACTAAGCCATTTTTCTACACCAGTAACAGCTGGCAAAAGTTGAACAAAAAGCATACTCCAGATAAGGGCAACAATTACCATACTCAAAACATTAGGAATAAAGAAAGCCGAGCGCATCCACTTCTGTCCTTTAATTCCACTGTCAAGAGCAAGAGCAAGCCCAAAAGCCACCAGGTTGATTCCAATAACACTAAAGAACGCAAAGAACAAAGTAAAGCCAATAACACCCATATTGAATTTTTTAAGAATCCAGGTGCTGTCCATCAATTTTTTTACCTGATAAATTTTCTCGTAGTCTTTAACCCAGGAATTTATTGTTAAAATTGAATTTTTACTAAGGTTGTTTTCTTTAATATATTTTTCTGCAATTTTTGAAACTTCATGTTCCTTACCAGAACTGATTGCAGTTTTTAATTCTTTTATAAATGCAGAAGGTTTTGCAGCAGTTCCACCTTCAACTTCCGGGAGTTTCCAAATTTTATTATCAACATCGGTTTCATTGTAATGCTGATTGATTTTATATTTATCGCCAGAAATTTTGTAAGCATGAAGCAAAACATTTTTATCTTCGTCTGAACATTTTTTTAACAGTTCCGATTCAAATTCTTTTTTTGAAATTTTGGCAGGCAACTTTGTAGAAGCGTCATATTTTTTTATTGTATAATGATGAGGATAAAAATCTTTAGCGGTTTTGCCACTGAAGATTTTTTTATAATTTTCAAAGCCAACAAAACGATTTCCAGCTGGTTCCCACTTTGCCCGTCTGAAAATTCGTTCAACTTTTTTTCTATCTTTCTGTTTTAATGCAAGTCTATGATATGAATCATCTTTTTTTTCATATTTATATATTTCTTTCAGGTAATTTCTGTCGTTTTCATTTGTAAGTTTTGCAAGAATATTCTGATCAAATTCTGTTTTAGATACAACAATCGGCGACTTTGGAGTAAGTCCGTCCCAGTTTGTAAAAGAAATTCTTATACCCTGCAAAAAAGGTGTTATAAAAAAAATTAAATACAAAATTAAACAGGGCATAACAAAAGCCCAGAAGGTCAAATGTTTTTTATATTTTGATTCTACCATTTTTAATTCCTGGAAAATTTCCGGCTGCTTACCCAAAGCATAAACAACCGGAATTATTAATTATTTTTTAGTAATTATTATTCAGCTACTGCTGCTGCCCATTCTGCATCGATGTCTGCAATTACAGCTTCTGCTGATTTTGCACCCATCATAAACTGCTGAGCACCATTCTTACATGCACTTTCAAATACCTGTGAAGGATACTGGCTGAATGCCCATGGATAAGATCCTTTTGCTGCAACAGATTTCATAAGTTCATCAAATGGAACACCCAGTGAACTAAAATCGCAGCCTACAAAACTGTTTGTAAGCTTGTATTCAGAAACCCAAAGAGCCTGTCCTTCTTCACTAGAAAGCCAGTTAAGGAATTTAATTGCTTCTGCCTGTTTTTCTGGAGTTGACTGTGAACTTACTGCAAAAGTAGAATCAACATCAGCGTAAAGCTTGTTCATTAATGGATCATCATAAACTGGGAATGGAATAAATCCAGCGTTCAAATCAGGATTAAGTTTAAGAGCGTCAACAAATGCCCACAATCCCTGAACCATCATTGCAGATTCACCATTTGCAAAAGACTGCTGCTGTTCACCACCGCCCATTTCTTCTGCATTAGAATTCATGTACTGGCGATATTCTCTAAGAATACTGAACAATTTGTCTGTATCAACATCACCATAAGAACCGTTTCCATCATTCATAGAAGCAATAAATTCATCAGGAGTAATTCCCTGTTCTGCAAGAAGTGCTGTATGAATCATTGTAATAAAATGACCTGCAGACCAGTTTTCTTTAAGAAGAGCACTGAATGGAACAATATCATTTTCTTCCAAAACTGCACATACTTCCTGAAGATCATGATATGTTTCTGGAGCTTTTAGATTGTATTTAGCAAAAATATCTTTATTATAAATAATACCAATACCGGCAAAATCCATTGGAACTGCATACTGTTTGTCATTCCATGTAACTGCTGGAAGTGCACTTGCTACACATTTTGACAATGCTTCTGTTTCGGAAAGATCTGCAAGGAATCCCTTTTCTGCATATTCACGAACGCGTCCATAAGACTGAATCTGCATAATTTCTGGAAGCTTATTCTGTGCAGCACGTGCGCTCATTGTTGCATCTGCATCGTTTGGAATAATAAACGGTGTGATTACTACATTTGGGTTTTCTTTCATGTAGGCCTTAATAATGTTTTTGAGCCCCTGTTGATTTTCCTGTTTGTAATAGTACAATTCAAGTTTTGTAACCTTTGTACATCCACTGAACATTGTTGCAGCAAAAGCAGCAGCAATTAATGTTTTAAGTACTTTCATCATATTTTACTCCTTAAAAATTGATTTAATATATTATAACACTAATTAATTGAATTCGCAAAAAAAATTTTAAAAATAATAAAGGCTGGCACCTAGGGGGAACCTGTCAGCACCAGCCTTCATTAATCAGCATAAACTGATAAAAAAAATCGAATTTTACTTTCTTTTTGCCATAACAACAGTTGTCATTGGAGGAATAGTAAGATTTCCGTCTTCAACTTTAACTCCAGGATTTGCAGCATAAACTACAGGCATTTCACAACCCTCTGGAATTTTTGAAGTAATTGTTTTAGAAGCAGAAACATTGTGAACAACAAATGATTTCTCTTCCGAAGTTTCCATCACGTAAGATTCCAGAACAGGATCATCAAATCCCACAGGAACCAGTCTGCCTCTTAACAATGACGGATGACTTGTTTTTACGCGAATAATGCGTTTGTAATGGTTAAGCAAAGAATTTGGATCTTTATTCTGTTCCTCAACACTAACAGTTTTTTTGTTATATATGTTGATTGCGTTACCGTAAGTTGGATCGTTTGTCCAGGTACACATCATTCTGTCTTTTTCATCTGGCTTCCATACAAGACCTGTTCGCTTTGTTGGGTCCTGAGAACCACTCTTCATAGCAATTTCTTCACCATAATAGATGAATGGAATTCCTTCTGCAAGAATATACATATCTGCAGCAAGCTTCATTTTTTCCGGCTTACTTCTTAAAGCAGATGAACTTCTTGCCTGGTCGTGATTGCTAAGGAATGGAGCATCAATATAATCAGGGTTGAATTTTTTATATTGAGAATAATCCGCTGCCAGTGAACGTGCAAAACCATTGAATTTTGATTTATCAGTTGTTTCAACAACATCCGGATCATTTTCATTAATTTCCTGATTATTGATAATATCAACAATTCTTGTTCCAAGATCAAAATGGAAGTTACTTTCCACGCCTGCCATGTAACGGGCACGAGTAGAAGTATTTTCCCAAACTTCGCTTACACAATATGCATCTGGTTTTACACTCTTAATGTAATCATTCATTTCTTTCCAGAACGCAATTGCCTTAGACTGTGTTTCATCGCCAGGTTTTACTTCTGCACTATTATAAATATGTCCTGCAGCATCAAAGCGGAAACCAGCAACACCTTTATCAAGCCAGAACTTAAAGATTTTTTTGTATTCTTCACGAACTTTTGGCTCGTCCATGTTGAGGTCAGGCATATTTTCGCTAAAGAGACCTGCATAATAACTCATTACTGTATTACCAGTCTTGTCTACAGCAGTTTTTCCATTTTTGTCTACCCAAGGAGCAGTTAAATCCATTTTCCAGATATTTCCAGACAGTCCTTTCTGATTACGGGCATAAGGGCCACCGTTTTCACTAAAGTCCAAGTCTGTAATCCATCTGTACCAGCTGCGGTATTCACTATTTGGATCACGGCTTTTTTCAAACCATTCAATATACGAAGAAGAATGGTTACAAGTCATATCAAGTATTACACTGATTCCACGTTTGTTACATTCGGCAATCATTTTTTCAAAATCAGCCATTGTTCCATACTGAGGATTAACAGCATAATAATCATCCACGTCATATCCGTGATATGAATGAGAAGGGAAAATTGGGAGAAGCCACAAACCTGTAATTCCCAGGTCTGTTGTTGTAGTATCATCGCCGTCGTTTAAATAATCAAGGCGTTTTGTGATTCCGTTAAAATCACCAATACCATCACCGTTACTATCAGCAAAAGATCGCACGAAAAGGCTGTAATATACGCCTTCCCGTGGACTTTGAACACAACTTGCTACTGGTACAAGGGAATCGGGTGCAGAACTAGGATCTACTACAATTGCTTTTGTACCAGCACAGCTTGTTATGCCAAGCATGAAAGCAACAGATGCACATAAAGCAAGAACTGTTGTTTTCATAAGTTTACTCCTTACCGCTTGTACCAGCAAGGGAAACAAGGAGCTGTTTCTGTCCAGCCATAAAGATAATAATGAATGGAACAGCAACAAGAAGAGCACCAGCAGCAAACATTGTAAATTTATCTGCAGAGCGTCCGTTAATCATTTCATAAAGACCAACAGCCAGTGTTTTCTTGTCTTCTGAACGGAGAATCAATTTAGGGAAGATAAAGTCCATCCATGGTCCTGTAAAAGAAGTAAGTGTCAAGAAAATCAACTGTGGTTTTACTGTAGGAATAATAATTCTGATATATGTACTGAATGGTGTACATCCATCAACATAAGCAGCTTCTGCAATATCTTTAGAAACTGTATCATAGTAGCCTTTCATCAACCATGTGTTGTATGGAATAGATCCAGTAGTATAAACAAGAACAAGCCCCCAGTGAGTGTTCAATGCATTAATACGCATAAGGATTACGTATGTAGCAACCATACCAATGAAGGAAGGGAACATCTGAAGAATAATCATACTAGCCATAATTGGCTTTTTAAGAGGAAACTTAAAACGGCTAAAGATGTAACCAGCTGTTGAACAAACAAATACTGTAATAAGTGTGTTCATAACTGCAATCTTCAATGTATTCAAGTACCAGTAACCATACATTGATTCAGTGAACAATCGTTTAAACTGATACAATGAAGGTCCCATAGATTCACCACTTGGGCTCTTTGGATAAATAAAAGGAACCAAAGCAGATGAAGACAATGAGTTTGACTTTGAGAAAGCCGAAGAAATTGTGAACGCAATTGGGTAAATAACCATGATTGCCTGAATCAAAAGGATAAGGTTCAGGAATGTGGCTGTAAAAGCGTCATGTGATTTACCTGATTTTATCATATTTCACCATCCTTGAATGACTTAGTTCTTGTGAACTGGAATACAGCAAATGGAACAAGAACAATAAATACGAGAATTGAAAGTACAGATGCTGTATTATAGTTGTTAGAGTTCATAGTCAGTTTATAGATCCATGAAATCAACAAGTCTGTAGCACCAGCCTGTGTGGTAATTGTTGCGTTGACTGCATTCTGACCTGCACCAAGCATAAGGTTTGGACCACCACCAGTAAGGAAGAATACTGCACCGAAGTTGTTGATATTTGATGCAAACTGCATAATCAAAAGTGGACCAGTCTGGAACATAACCAATGGGAATGTAATACTTGTGAACTGTTTGAATTTTGTAGCGCCGTCAATAACTGCAGCTTCGTAAAGTGAATTTGGAATAGCTGTCATACTAGATGTTGTAAGAATCATTGAGTATGGGAAACCAATCCAGATGTTAACCAAAATCAAAGTAACCTTAGCCATTGTTGGGTTTGTAAGCCAAGGGACACCCTGTTTCATAAGACCAATTATCTGCAATGTACGGTTGATTGGACCGAATGTTCCGTTCAAAAGGTTTGCCCAGATGAACAAAGAAAGCATTGTAGGAATAGCATATGGAAGGATAAATACTGTTCTGTAGAATCTTGGGATAGAAACTCTCTTGTCCTGGAGAATAACTGCAAAGAAGAATCCTACAAAGAAACAAGTGAATGTTGCAAATACAGCCCAGATAACTGTCCAGATTGCAATTGAACCAAAGGCTGTTGCCCAAGTATTAGCACCACCATCAGCACCAGTACTTGCAAACATATCTGCAAAGCTTCTGAAACCAACCCAGTCAACAAGGTTTGCTGGAGGAATATGGTTTGGAGTGCTGTAGTTTGTGAATGCAACAAGTGCAGAGAAAAGCAATGGTATAAGAGTAAAGAAAGAAATCATCAGGATAAGTGGAATAATACCGATAGCAGGGAATGCTGTCTGTTCCATACCTTTCTTTGTCTGTGCCATTGTTGGGTAACCATTCTTAAGAATGATTTCTGAAGTTTTCTTTGCGTTGATAATATTATAAACGTAAAGAACAATAAAGATGATAGAAATAATAAGGATGATAAGACCAGTAATCATCATAAAGATTGAGTGATCTCTGTACTTAACACCAAGTGAATCTCCAACTTCTGCTTTAATCTGCTGATAAGCTGTCTTTGAGTTAAGAAGCTTTGTTTCTTCTGCTCTCAACTGGAGCTGTTTTGTTTTTAATGTATTAACTTTATTATTTGCAGCAATAAATTCAGCTGATTCTTCACCAAAAGATTTCTTTACTTTCTTCAATTCTTTTGAAGCAGCAGTCATATTCTTAAGGTTTTCTTTAATGTCTGCCGAAACTGCAGCAATTGCTGCATCTCTTGCATCGATAGCTGCCTTTTCTGCATCAGTAAGTACAACATCATCAATTGCAATTGCATTTTTAGCAGAGATTACACCAGCCTTTTCCTTCATTACTTTCTGAAGTTCTGCTGTTTTAACTTTAATTTCTTTTTCAATTTCTGCAATACGAGGTTTTCCTTCTTTATCGTTGAGAGCCACTGTAAATGGCATTGCAAGTAATTCGCTTGCTTTCTGTTTTTCCAATAAAGGAGCCAATTCAACTGAAAGATCGGAAATTTCTTCGTCAATTGCTTCTGCCTGTGCATTAAGCTCCGGATCATCGGATGCCCAAAGTTCAGCAGATTTTTCGTTAAGTTCATTAATCTGAACTGTAAGAGCTTCAATTTTTTCAAGAAGATCATCATCCTGAACGATTACTGATGATTCCTGAGCCTTAAGCTCTTCAACCTTCATTTTGTCGTATTTCTTAAGAGCTTTAAGTTGTTCTACAAGTGATTTGTCTGCTTTTAAACTGGCTCTGTATGCAGCATTTTCTTCAAGCATATCCTGAATGCCGGCTTTTTCTGCAACAAGGGCCGCAATCTGGTCTTCTAATTCAACTTGAGGAACTGTTACTTCTGCCAGTCTCTTTTTAATATCTGCAAATTTTGAATCTTTTGCAGCTAAAGTTGCAATATTCTGATCAATTGCATCTTCATAAACGTATTCAATAGTAAGATCTTCTGGTTTATCACCAAGAGTGAAAAGACCACGAAGTGATGTAATAACTGGACTTTCTTTTGGATTGAATCTAAAAGTCTTAATTGTTTCCTTAGAAATAGCACCGTTCTCGTTACGAACAAAGTGAGATGTCTGGAACTGAAATAATGTAAAAATGAGCATTACTGCTTCAACTAATGCAAAGAATGCACCGCGAATGTACTGCTTGAGAACTGTCAACTGGCCAAGACCCATGAAAAGAGCCGACAAGAAAGGCGCAGATTTTACAGCCCCAGGGTTTACCTTTTTCCCTGTTGATTCATAATTGCCCATCGATTCCCCCTTAGAGCAAAATTTAAAAATGCCAAGAGGGACCGTCACTTTTTAAAGCGGCAGCCCCCTTGTTTGATTATATTAAATCAATTATCCGGAAAACCGGTTAATCAGATTTAAATTATTTTGCAGCTTCCATTGCAGCAGCAGCGTTTGTAAGAGCGCTAGTTACATCGTCGCCATCCCATACACCAGAGAATGCAGCGTTCATAGATGACCAGTATGTGTTCATCTGTGGGATTGTTGGCATTGGTTTTGCATACTTAGACTGTTCAAGGATTCCCTGAGAAGATGGATCGTTTACAGCAATATCTCTTCTTGGAGGGATCTGTTTTGTAATCTGGTATCTCTGTTCGAGAGCTGCTTTTGAACAAATGAATTCTGCAAATGCTTTTGCTTCTTCTGGATATTCTGTGTATTCACTTACGAATGCAAGACGTACACCAGAGAATGAAGCTGGTGGGTTTGAGTCTCCAGGGAATGCTGGAATTGTTGTAATTCCGTAGTCGATTCCGAGAGCATTGTAGTCAGCGATTTTCCATGGTCCTGTGATAACCATAGCTGCTTTTCCTTCAGCGAATGAAGAGTTACAGAAGTCGCCGCTCATGTCAGCTGCTGGAACGTCGAGAATTTCTTTGCGGAGATTCTGGAAATATTTGAGACCTTTAATTGCAGCAGCGCTGTTGATGTTGTGCTGGTGACGATCATTTCCATTTGGTCCGAAGAGTTCTGCACCAAAACCTTCCATGAAGATAATATCGTAGTAAGCGTTACCTACTTCCCAAACACATGCGTATTTGTTCTGTGACTTGTCGTTAAATCCTTTTGCAAAAGCTTTAAGTTCGTCCCAAGTCTTTGGTGGTTCTTTTACGAGAGCCTTGTTGTAGAAGAGACCGTATGTTTCGATACCAATTGGGTAACCATAAACTTTACCTTTGTAAGAAGCACCTTTCTGTGCTGCTGGGATAAAGTCTGCTTTAAAGTTAGCCATTGTGTTTTCTTTAACATGTCCACCGTTTACGAGAGCACCAATATGATCGTGTGGTGCAACGAAAATGTCAGCACCTACTCCTGCAGGTCCGTCAAGTTCGATTTTTGCACGTGAGTCTGTAGATGCTACTGGTTCGTAAACAATCTTCAAGCTCTTATACTTAGGATTTGATTTTGGGAATTCTTTAATTGCCCAGTTGATAAACTTTTTTTCTGGACCGTCTGATTCCCAAACCTTAATAGTTGCTCTTTTAGGAGCAGCAAACATAGGAACACACATTGCTGCCATCATTGCAGCGATCAATGTTTTTTTCATTTTTTTCCTCCAAAATAATAATGAAACCTATTTAATTTGACCGGAAAACCAGTCATTCAGCTTTTATTACCGCAGCTGTAAGCGGATCAAGTTTTATTTCCTCAGAAGTAACTGTTACTCCCACAGGAGCTTCAATTCCATCTGCTGAAGCCTTCATTGAATCTGCAAGCACTTTTGCACCTGCAAATTTACCCTTAACAGAAGCCGGTGTATCCATGCCGTTTACACATACATAATATGTGCCGTCATCAGCCTTAATTGAATATGCAAACATAAGCCAGTCGTCCTCATCATTTGTAAGGAGCTTTGTTTTTTCTGCAATTGCCCTGGCATCTGTCATTCTAAAGGCACTTACATTTTTTCGCAAAGCAATCAGGCTTTTTGTATATTCAAGCAGCTGTTCATAATCTGAATCAATTTTCCAGACAAACTGATTGATATTATCGCCGGAATCATAACTGTTCCTTACAAACTGACCAATAGTTTCGTTCTTTGAATTATTCAAATTAGGCTTGCTGCGGCCACGTTCCTGTCCTCCGTGAAGGAAAGGAATTCCCTGACTTGTAAGTACCAGAAAATTTCCCATTTTAATACGGGCAATAATCTGTGCTTTCTGCTCAGGAACAGATTCATCTAATTTTACATTGTGTGCAATAGCATCATGCAATGTAAGCCCATCGTGACAAGTCAAATATTGCAGACTGTCTCTTGGAGCGTCTGCTACATAATTAACCATAGGACGTGCTAAAAGGTTACGAAAAAGTTTATTTTGATTATTACAAACTTTTGTAATAAAACCTTTTCCAGTTTCGTTCATTCCGCCGGCTTTTATTGCATCACGGAATTCATCGTTGAACACTGCCACATCATCTGTAAACTTCATGTAATTCTGATCCATACCTACTGTATCTTTTGGACCATTGTACATCTTCCAGCCTTCGCCTTCAAAAAGTTCACAAGGATTATAAGACTTAGCAACCTTGTATGCATCAAGCACACAAGAACTTTCCATAAGACCCATAAGATCAAAACGGAAACCGTCAACCTTATATTCTTTAACCCAATGTTCAACACTGTCTACAACCAGGCGTTTCATCATTGCCCGCTCAGTTGCCGTATCGTTACCACAACCACTGTTACTGGTCAAAGAACCTTTAGCATTTCTTCTGAAGTAATACCCTGGAACAATATCATCAAGAAACTGAATTCCAGCCATGTGATTGTACACAACATCTATTATAACACCAATTTTAAATTTGTGACACTCATTTATTAAATTTTTTAATTCCGCTATACGTTTGTAAGGATCCTCTGCATTTGTGCTGAACCAGCCTTCCGGAGTAAAATAATTGTGTGGATCATACCCCCAGTTGTAATTATTGCCGTTTGTAGTACCAGTGTTTTCGTAACGGCGATCTGTTTCATCTCCGTAGTAAAAATTCAACACCGGCATAAGCTGAACATGTGTAATACCAAGACTTTTAAGGTATGGAATTTTTTCTATAAATGCTGAATATGTTCCCTTTGGCGATTTTACACCACTGTCTGGACTAATTGTAAAATCCCGGACACTGATTTCATAAATCAACGCATCTTCTCTGTTTTTCAGTGTTACATAATCTTCAGACATTCTTCCCCCGGCTTTAGGGCTGTTCATGTCGACTATAGCACCTCTACCCACAGAACCATCATTCTTATATGCAGCCATACTTTTTGCATAAGGATCAAGAACTGTGCGTTTTCCTTTTGAATTTTTTAGCGTGATGTCATAGAACATTCCGTCGGGATCAACCTGAGCAAAAGTTCCAGTCCACACACCGTTCTCCGGATTAAAAATCATTGGAACTGTATAATCCGGATTTTTTGATGAAGCCTTTTTGTATAAATTCAACCTTGCCTCTGAACTTGTTGGAGCCCATATATTTACTGTTACACTTTTATTCACGTAAGTTGCACCAAGTTTAAGGTCTGCAGAAGGTAATTTTTCTTCCGAAAGTTTGATGGCTAAATCAGTTGAATCAATCTGGCATTTAGATTCAAACAAAGGATGACTAATAGAAAGAACGTCTGTAATTGATACAGGAGTTTCCAGAGTTACAGTTGCTTTTTTTGCAAAATTATAACCATGGTCGTCTGTCTCCGAGTTGATTACATCACAAATTTTGTATGTGTTTCCACGATTGTCAGAGATTTCAAAATTACTTGAACCAGCTTCCAGATCAAGCCCGAATCTTCCGCTAAAAGTCAACTCAACTTTATTTAAAGCAGAAAGTCTGGCACTTGTAAATTTAGGTTCGTAAGGTTTGCCAGTATAAGTTGACTGATCCTGGGAATAGATTACTGCCTTTTTGCAGATTGATGTATCAAAAATTCTATCGTCGCTGCAGTCCTTTACCCAGCTGTCTTTTTTACGAACAATTAACCCAACTTTGCCTTCACTGCTAACAGGTTTACAGCCGCCGGAAGTTGAACCGTCCAGCTTAAATTTCATATAGCCGATGCCATCCACAACTGTCCAATTTTGGGAATACTGCCACATAGCATTCCCGTCTCCACCAGGAATTGCCCAGATCCACAAAGCCCAGTCTGCATAATTTCCATCAGGCCGAACATAATAAACTACAAATTCATCTTCTTTATGATTTAATTTTGCATCTAGAGTGAGAATTTCTTTAAGCTTTGGATTAGAAGTATCTTCTATTGTACCAGGTTCAACTGTTCTGAAGGCTTCACCTTTTGGTTTAGAAATTGAAGCACATGACAATAACGAAAAAACTGCCAATGCTACAGTTAATTTTTTTGCGATCTTTTGAAAATACATAGTTCTTTTATTATATCATTGAATTTATAAAATAAATTTATAAATTTTCAATTATAACAAAAAGTTATTTTTTAAAATTCAACTTATCTATGGCTCAATAAAAAACCGCCTCCCCGTTCAAAGTTATCTCAAATGGGGGGCGGTTACTGTTAATTGCTGCTAAATATTGCTAATTATTTAGATGCACCAGGGAAGAATTCTTTTTCGAATTCTTTATTTCCGTGTGTGTATGATGGCAATACTTTTGGAGAAACTGCATCACCTGTGATTTTTGCTGCTGCTCTTTCTTTTTCAAAAGCAGTAACGTGATCAAGGTTCATTTTTGAAGTTTCTGACATTGCAATATTCTTGAACATTTTTCCAGCTTCGATACCTGCTTCACGGCCGAATACTACAACGTCCAGCAAAGAGTTACCCATCAAGCGGTTTGTTCCGTGAACACCACCAGAAGC
>JAEDJS010000002.1 GCA_016296205.1 Treponema sp.
ACAGCGTAAAAAGTCAATCGATTGTTGAAACAATCTTCTTGACTTTTTATGGGAGAAAATAAAATAAAATGAGTGTTCTTGAACTGCAAAATATTTCTTTTTCTTACAAACAGACTCCTGTAATCTCAAATTTTAATCTTAATGTTGAACAAGGTGAATTCTGCACTCTACTTGGTTCCAGCGGTTGCGGCAAAACTACAATCCTTCGTTTAATTTCCGGATTCCTTGAACCACAAAAGGGCACAATAAAAATCAACGGCCAGATTCAAAATGGAATCCTTCCCAATAAGAGAAAAATCGGAATGGTTTTCCAGGATTACGCATTGTTCCCTCATTTAACAGTAGAAGAAAACCTCCTGTATGGTCTCAAACTTCAGAAAGATTTTAAAAAGAATTTGCACCTAAACAATCAACTGGTTTTGCAGACAGCTCAATCACTGGGCATCGAAAATCTTTTAAATCGTTTTCCATCTGAACTTTCCGGCGGACAACAGCAAAGAGTTGCCCTGGGGAGATCACTTGTTCTCCAACCGCAAATTCTTTTGATGGACGAACCACTTTCTTCACTAGACACAAAACTTAGAATCAAAGTACGAGATGAATTAAAAGAAATTCAACAGAATTTAAAAATCACAACAATTTACGTTACCCACGATCAGGAAGAAGCATTAAGTCTTTCCGATAAAATTGCAGTTATGAATCAAGGAAAAATCATGCAGTATGACAGTCCCAATAAAATTTATTTTAAACCAGACAATCATTTTACAGCAGATTTCATTGGCCGTTCAAATTTTATCCAGGAAGAAAACATTACTTATCTTGTTCGCCCTGAATGGATTAGCATTACAAAAAATCCACAAGGGCAAAGTACAATTGTAAGCTGGCAATTTCTTGGTGACAAAATCCGGTACAAGGTTCAAACTCCAAAAGAAATTCTTACTGCCGATATTTCAAGTGTTGCAAAAATTATAGAGACAGGTACAAAAGTTGATTTAGAAATTATCCGAAAATGGAAAATCGATTAGAGAAAAAATTGCAAAACAATTCAAATGGCTACCTAAAACCTGTGCCTATAGACTTGTTTACGAGGGCAAAGAATTCCACCATGGCACCCACTTATTTCCGAAGATCCAGAAAGCACAAAAAAAAGCGGCATCTGTATCAAGAATCCAATCCATGAAAAAGATGCCGACAATTTATACGATTACGTAATTTAGTTTACTGCTCAAGTTTTGGCTTACGACCACAACTTTTCTTTTCTTTGCAGAAGCCTGTTACATCGCATTTTGGTTTCATCAAGTTTTCTACAATCCATTTCCACTCTGGGCTGTAATTTGCAAGAGCGTTACAGATGTCTTTCATCAACTTGCGGTATTCCCAATATGCTCTAGTACACAAACGCTGGTGACTCATTTCTACAAGATTTCTCATGTTGCGTTTGTCTACAATTTTTGTTTTCATTCCCAAAGGATAGAACATAGCAATATCTTCTTTTGGAACACCAGATTCTTCCATGCATCCTACAAGTTTTTCAAAAGCACTGCAAAATTCTTTATAGCTTTCATCTACTTTAGAATTTTCCATTGACTTCTGAACAGTTGGAGGCAGCACAAAATTTTCTGCAAACCCATTCTGCCATTTTACATATCTTGTGGAACTTTGCAAACGGGTTGGTCCTCCTGCAATATGAGTATACCATTCACGGATACATCTTGCAGAATAACCATCGATTACAAGCTCAACATCCGGAAATTCAAAGGTTCGGCCATGTTCACTTAAAATGCAGTCCATTCCTCGTTTGTAGTTTTTTTCTGCATCATCAACAGGGCTGTTCCAGCAAACTCCCGCCATGTAACCAATCTTACTGATTGGATTTTTTGTTGTTTCTTCTAAAATTGTTACCATAATTATTTATTTGTTGCAATTATTTAATTGCTTCGTGAAATTCCTGAAGACTCTTTACAGAACCTTTGCCATCTTTTATAGCTTCTATTCCTGCAACAGCTGCACTGGCGGCGGCAATTGTTGTAATATATGGAACTTTATATTTAAGTGCTGCCTTGCGAATTGCTTCTTCATCTGCAATAACACCTCTGCGAACAGATGGAGTATTAATACAAAGACAAACTTCCTTATTAAGAATTACATCAAGAACATTTGGTCTTCCTTCTGCAAGTTTGTTTACTTTTTCACAAGGAATTCCGTTTTCATTAAAGTATTTTGCTGTTCCTTCTGTTGCAAGAATTTCAAATCCAAGAGCAGAAAGTTTTTTACCTACTTCAATAATCTGATCTTTAAGTGCAACTTTATCGCTAAGACTTACCAGAACCTTTTTCTTTTCGCCAGCTTTTGGTGCACTTGGCAATTCACTGCCTGCTGCTTCCTGACTTTTGTAGTAAGCAAGTGCAAAATTGTCACTAAGTCCAAGAACTTCACCAGTTGAACGCATTTCTGGTCCAAGAACTGGGTCTACATTAGGGAACTTTGTGAATGGGAATACAGCTTCTTTTGCTCCGTGATGTGGAATTACTTTTTCTTTAAGTTTAAGATCTGCAAGACTTTCGCCCAGCATAAGACGTGTTGCAAGACGAGCCATCTGTGTATTACAAACTTTAGAAACAAGGGGAACTGTTCTTGAAGCACGTGGATTTGCTTCGATTACAAAAACTTTTCCGTCTTCAATTGCGTACTGCATGTTCATAAGACCGCAAACGTGAAGATTCTGTGCAATTTTCTTTGTATATTCCTTAATTGTTTCAAGGTTTTCTTTTGGAATGCCAATTGATGGAATAACACAGGCAGAGTCACCAGAGTGAATACCTGCAAGTTCAATGTGTTCCATTACTGATGGAATGAAAACTTCTTTTCCGTCACTCAAAGCATCGCTTTCACATTCCAAAGCATTGTGAAGGAAACGGTCAATGAGCAATGGTCGGTCTGGAGTTACACCAACTGCTTTTGCAACATATTCCGAAAGCATTTTTTCATCATAAATAACTTCCATTCCACGTCCACCAAGAACAAATGAAGGACGAATCATAATTGGATAACCAATTGAATCTGCGGCGGCCTTTGCTTCTGCAAAATCAACTGCCATTGCACTTTCTGGCATTGGAATTCCAAGTTTGTCCATCATCTTGCGGAACAAATCACGGTCTTCTGCAATGTCGATTGAATCAATTGAAGTACCAAGAATCTTAACGCCCTCATCACTTAATGCACGGGCAATGTTAAGAGGAGTCTGTCCACCAAACTGAACAATTACACCCTCTGGTTTTTCTTTTTCATAAATCTGGAGAACATCTTCCAATGTAACTGGTTCAAAATAAAGTTTGTCTGATGTATCGTAGTCTGTAGAAACAGTTTCTGGGTTACAGTTAACAAGAATTGTTTCGTATCCCATTTCTTTAAGCTGCATAGCGGCATGACAGCAACAATAGTCAAATTCAATACCCTGACCGATTCTGTTTGGACCACCACCCAAAATCATAATTTTCTTCTTGTTGTTTGTAACAGGAGCCTTATCAACATCGTTATAAGTTGAATAGTAATAGTTTGCGTTTTCTACACCACTAACTGGAACTGCAAGCCAACCTTCTTTAATTCCAAGTTCATTACGTCTTGTGCGGACTTTCTTTTCTGAAATGCCAAGAATTTTTGCAATGTATTTATCAGAGAATCCTTCTTTCTTAGCCTGAATAAGAAGATCATCTGCTGGAAGCTGACCTGGAGTCTGGAGCATTTTTTCTTCTGTTGCAACAAGCTCTGCCATTTCCTGAAGCCATTCTTTTTTAACAAAAGTGATTTCATTCAACTTATCAAGAGAAACACCTTTGCGGATTGCTTCGTAAAGAATAAACCATCTTTCTGAACTTGCAACTTTAAGCATGTCGCACAATTCATCGGCGCTCTTTTTATTAAAATCTTTTGCAAAACCAAGACCAGCCCGTCCATTTTCCAAACCACGAATTGCTTTCTGGAAAGTTTCCTTAAATGTTTTACCAATGGCCATTACTTCACCAACGGCTTTCATCTGTGTTCCAAGTGAATCTTCTACGCCCCGGAATTTTTCAAATGCCCAGCGAGCAAATTTAAGAACAACATAATCACCATCTGGAGCACCACCGGCTGTATATTTATCCAAAGTTCCATCACGCCAGTAAGGAATTTCATCCAATGTCATTCCAGAAGCAAGTTTTGCAGAAACAAAAGCGATTGGGAAACCAGTTGCCTTTGATGCCAATGCAGAAGAACGACTTGTACGTGGATTGATTTCGATAATTACAACTTCACCAGTTTTTGGATTGTGGGCAAACTGAACATTTGTACCGCCAATAACACCAATTGATTCAACAATTTTAAAAGCATCTTTTACAAGTTTATCTTCAAGTTCTTTGTCGATTGTCATAAAAGGAGCTGCACAGAAGGAGTCTCCAGTATGAACACCAACTGCATCAATGTTTTCGATTGTACAAACTGCAATCATCTGATTTTTTGAATCACGTACAACTTCAACTTCAAGTTCTTCCCAACCAAGAATCGACTGTTCAATAAGACACTGATGTGTAAGAGAAAGATCCAGACCGTTAGAAACGATTGTGCGAAGTTCTTCCATATTATAGCAGAATCCACCACCGGCACCACCCATTGTGTAAGCTGGTCTAACAACGATTGGAAAACCGATTTTTGTAGCAATTTTTTCTGCTTCTTCAACTGAATAACAAATATCCGATGCTGGAGTTTTAATTCCAAGCTTTGTCATTGTTTCCTTGAAAATCTCACGGTCTTCTCCCCGTTCAATTGCATCAAGATTAACACCAATAACTTTTACCCCATATTTGTCCAAAACACCGGCTTTATTCAATTCCTGTGCAAGATTAAGTCCTGTCTGTCCCCCAAGGTTTGGCAAAAGTGCATCTGGACGTTCTTTTTCTATAATCTGTGTAAGTCTTTCCAAGTTGAGTGGTTCAATATATGTTGCATCTGCCATTACTGGGTCTGTCATAATAGTTGCTGGGTTTGAATTTACCAGAACGATTTTATAACCCTGTTCACGCAAAGCCTTACAAGCCTGTGTTCCCGAATAATCAAATTCACAAGCCTGACCAATAACAATCGGACCTGAACCAATAATCAGAACTTTATTGATGTCTGTTCTTTTTGCCATACTAAACCCCTTTGTTTAATAAGTAGTAATATTTAAAAAAAAACTGAACTCTAAAAAAGAATTCAGTTGAAATTTCCAATAAAAATAATAGTACAAATCGCCAGTTTAAGAAAATGTTTAATTGCTAATAATTCAGTCGACTTCTTCATACTGAGAGTATATTTTAACAAAAAAGGGGAAGTTTTTCAATATACTTTTAAATTAATATGAACTAGCCTGCTAACAGCCTTAAATTTCCACTCCTTGAAGAAACCCACCAAATAATATATTCTATATAATGGCAGGTTATAATGATGAAAAAAGGATTCGACAACGACAAATATTTAAAAATCCAGTCTGAACACATTAAGGAACGCATAGAAAAGTTTGGCGACAAGCTTTATCTTGAATTTGGTGGAAAACTTTTTGATGATTACCACGCAAGCCGCGTTTTACCAGGCTTTGAACCAGACAGCAAACTCAAAATGCTCATGACACTGGCAGATGTTGCAGAAATTGTTATAGTAATTAGCGCAGTTGATATAGAAAAAAACAAAGTTCGCGGTGACTTAGGAATTACTTACGACATGGACGTTTTACGCCTCCGTGAAGAATTTACAAAACGTGGACTTATGGTAGGAAGCGTAGTTATTACTCATTATACAGGTCAGCCAGCCGCAGATATTTTTAAATCAAAACTGGAAAAACTAAACATTAAAACTTATCTTCATTATATTATTAAAGGTTATCCAAGCAATGTGGCACTTATCAACAGTGATGAAGGATTTGGAAAGAACGATTACATCCAGACCAGCCGTCCACTTGTTGTAATTACAGCACCAGGGCCAGGAAGCGGAAAAATGGCAACTTGTCTAAGCCAGCTTTACCATGACAACAAACGTGGAATTAAAGCCGGTTATGCAAAATACGAAACTTTCCCAATCTGGAATCTCCCTCTCAAACATCCAGTAAACCTTGCATACGAAGCTGCTACAGTTGATCTTAATGATGTTAATATGATTGACCCATTCCATCTTGAAGCTTACGGTCAGACAACTGTTAACTACAACCGCGATATTGAAATTTTCCCTGTTCTCAACGCAATTTTTGAAGGAATTTACGGTGAAAATTTCTACAAAAGTCCAACAGATATGGGCGTTAACATGGCAGGAAAAAGCATTTTTGATGATGAAGCATGCCGTGAAGCAAGTAACCAGGAAATTATCCGCCGTTACTACCAGACACTTAATCTTCTTGCAGAAGGAAAAGCAACAGAAGAACAGGTATACAAACTGGAAATGCTCATGAATCAGGCAAAAATCAACACAGATTTGCGCAAAGTAACAGTTGCCGCTAAAGAAAGATTGATGAAAGAACGCCAGACTTGTGCCGCAATTGAATTAAACGACGGAACAATCATTACATCAAGTACAAGTGATTTATTTGGTGCATGTGCCGCTCTTTTGTTAAATGCCCTTAAATTTCTTGCAGGAATTGATCACAGTCTTAAAATCATTCCAAAATCGATTATCGAACCAATTCAGAAGACAAAAATTGAATACCTTACCGGTAAAAATCCACGTCTCCACACAGACGAACTCCTTGTTGCGCTTTCAATCCTTTCTACAACAGATCAGAACGCATCAAAAGCATTGCAGAAGCTTCCAGAACTTAAAGGTTCCCAAGTTCACACAACAGTTATGCTTAGTGAAGTAGATAGAAAAATCCTCAAAAAATTAGGAATCGACTTTACCTGCGAACCAGTTAAAAAAGAAAAATTCATTTAACCCCCCGCCACCATCCTGAACCAATGTCCGTCCCTCAAACCAAGGCTCGTCATCCTGAACCGGATTCAGGATCTCTCTAAATTCTGTCATCCTGAACCGGATTCAGGATCTCTCCCCAAAGAGATTCCAGATCAGGTCCGGAATGACACCAACCATTGTCATCCTGAACCAAGGCGCGTCATCCTGAACTCCGATTCAGGATCTCTCCCCCAAAGAGATTCCAGATCAGGTCCGGAATGACACTCCTTTGCCCCCAACCACAGGTTTTCACGTCCGATTCATCAATGGCACGAATAATTCCCAATTTTACACCTTATTTAAAAATATTGCAAAAATTTACATAATTCCACCAAAAACAATTCAAATTTATTTTTTTTATTTATATAATTGCTTAAATATATTTTGAGGTATTTTTAGAGGTATTATTGATGAAAAACTTTTTTCTATTTTGTTTATTAATTCCTATCACAATTATTATTTCAACTGGTTGTCAGACTAAAACAATTATTCAGCCAGTTGAAGTAGAAAAAGAAGTTCCTGTTGAAGTTTTACCTTTATCAAGAGTTTCTGATATTGTAATTGTCGGCGCAACTGAATCGGCAATTATCAACTGGTCTAACCCAAGTGCCAAAAGTTTTGGTGGAATTCAAGTTGATTTTTCTTTGGGAACAACAAGCCTGGAAGGTTTTCCAGTAAAATTCGGAACCAACGAAAATGCCTGTTCAATTACTGGTCTTTCTGCAAAAACAGATTATATTTATAAAATCACTGTTCTTGATGCAGATGGAAACCCAACAGAATTTGTAACAACTGGAATTTTCACAACTCCAGAAACCAAAGAACAAATTTCCCAGGGCACACCAGATATTCCAGAAATTACAATCCCAGTTACCGATACAACTCCGCCGGCTCCTGTTCAAAACTTTGTTGCAGATGCAGCAGACGGTGCTGTTATTTTAACTTGGACAAATCCAGATGATGCAGATTTCTATGGTGTTAAAATCACAGCAAAACCTGCTCAGGGGCCTTTTGAAAAACCAATAATTCTTTTGAACCAAAGCACATCATTTAAAGCCGGCGGACTTACCAACGGTACAAGTTATACTTTCAAAATCACAACTTTGGATAAATCCCTTAACGAAAATAAAGATCCAGAAGTTGATTCAGCAACTCCTTTTTCAAATCCAGAAATTTCAGAAGAAGATTCAACTCCACCGGCACAAGTTTCAAATCTTTCTGCAACATGTGGTGAAGGAAGTGCAATTCTTACCTGGGAAAATCCTTCAGACCCGGATTTCTTTGGAGTTGAAATTTCTGCAATTCCAGCTGCAGGTTCACTAAAACTTCCTGTTATTCTTAAAGGTCAGAATGCATCAACTTTTGTAGCAAATTTGCCCACCAATTCTTATTCATTTACTGTTAAAACTCTGGACAATAATTTTAATGAAAGTTCAGCACAAATTTGCTCTGGCAGCGTAGAATTGTCTTCCTCCAGCAGCGTAATAACTCCTGGCAACCCCGTTAATTTAACTGCAGAAGGAAAAAATGAAAGCGTCATTCTTAACTGGACAAATCCAGAAGGCGAATTCTGGGGAATTTTAATCAGTGCAAAAATTTCTTTACTTAACACAGTTGAAAATCCAAAATTAGGAGCTCTTAGCAGACCGATTGCAATTAAAGGCTCTCCAGTTACATATACTGTTTTTGGGCTTACAAACGATGCTAAATATGATTTTACAGTCCAGGCAATCAACGTGCCTTACGAAATTTCCGGGGGTTCAACAATTACAACGAGTCCTGTCAGTTCTGCAGATGTTACTCCACCGTCAAAAGTCAATGATATTTCGTTTGTTCAGGCAGATTCAAAAATCGAACTGTCATGGGACGAACCGGAAGATGCAGATTATTACGGTCAGTTAATTTCTTGTAGTCCAGCAGAAGGAACTTTATCTAATCCTGTAATTGTTTTCAAAGGCACAACCAGTTTTATTGCCAGTGAACTTACTAATGGAAAAGAATATACATTTACATTAGTTTCTCTCGACCAGAATCTTAACCAAAGCGGAGAACGTACAAAACACTCAACTCCAATTGATATGAGCGACCACACTCCTCCAGCAGAAGTTACAAACTTTAATATTTCAACTGCAGATTCAAAACTCACACTTAACTGGATAAATCCAGAAGATTCTGATTTCTATGGAGTTCAAATCACAGCTACTTCCAGTGCAAACTTGGGAAGCCTTGCCGCACCAGTAATTCTTCACAAAGAAATCACTACTTACACAGCTTATGGACTTACTAACGGTGCAGAGTATTCATTTAAAATTTCTACATTAGACAACAGTCTTAATTTCTCAACTGGAATTACTAATTCTTCTATTCCAGTAGCAGACATAGCAGACACAACTCCACCGGCACAAGTTTCTGATTTTACAGCTTCAAGCAAAAATTGTGCTGCTAAACTTACTTGGACAGATCCTGCCGACAGCGACCTTTATGCACTTGAAATTTCATATACTCCAACAGTTTCTGGAAGATCAGTTTTGTTCACTCCAAATTCAACAATCCGCACACCAAGCAGTCAACCAGACCGTTTTAACTACTGCACAATTGCCGATCTTACTAACGGAACTGAATATACATTTACAATTACTGCTTTAGACACAAGCGGAAACCGTTCACCAGTTGCAACAACAAAAGCAACTCCTAAAGCCGGAATTATGGAAATCAACTTTGACTACTATAATGATAATCTTGCAAAAGATCAGGTAAAGACCACAAGCGATGTCTTTATCACAGTTGAATTTGATACTGTTGATTCAATTACATCTGCAAAATTTATCAAAGGAACAGAAGATAATGCCGCAAAAGTATTGTCAGATGAAGATGCAGTAATTATTTCTGTAAAAGCTAACAAAGCAACCTTCAGAGTTACAGACAATGGAAATTACACTGTTGCCGCAATCGACAAAGCCGGTCGCCGTGAATGTGCAACTTTCGCTATTTCCAACATTGACCGCATTGCTCCAGCAAACGTTACAAACCTTACTGCAAAATACAGACGTTATCAGAAAAAAATCATAACTGAATGGAAAGATCCAGAAGACGAAGATTACGTTGGCTCTGAATTACAATTATACAAAAAGGTCAACAACAATCTCGTTAAAGTTAACGAAAATCCTGTATTCATTGAAAAAGGAATTCAATCTTATGAATTTACCGACATCGATGAAGTTTACACTACTTATGTTCTTAAAGTACAGGCAAAAGATGATTTGAACAATAAAGAAGGCCATTCAGAAACTAGTTTGTACTCATGGAAAGGTCCGCTTTATATCGGAACCGACGGATATATTCACTATCAGCCAGCAGATCAGAACGATGATGGTTCATTTACCGAAGGCGAAGACATTAAGCTGGAATACACAAACTTTGTTGATATTACAGGACAACTTGTAAATGTTGCGGCTGAAGGCTATGGCAGTGTTTTCAGTACTGCAAATAAAAATCCTGTTACAGTTAACGACTTTAGACTTGCTTCAAGCGAAACAACAGCACAGTTCTGGTCTTATGTAATCGTTTGGGCAGAGCAGAACGGTTATAAACTTAACACAGACGTTGATTTTAAAGAATACTGTACACCTAACTTAGGAATAACCAAATCCTACCTTGGTGCGGGATCTTACAGTAATACTTACACTCCTGCTATTTCTGGAACTGCAATAAGTCGAACTAAATTTAATTCATATACAGAACCTGTTTCTAATTTAAGATACCGTGATATTATTGTATGGCTCAACGCATTAAGCGAAGCTGTAGGACTCACTCCAGTTTATTATTCAGATCCGGAATATACTAATCCAATCAGAACAAGTTATATTACCCCGGACGATGCAACTAATAACACAGGACTAAGTGATAGTTCTGCAAATTATGGTTCAACTGATGCACCGTACATATATTCAACTGCTTCTGGAAATACTGATACAAAAAATTGTACAGCCAGCGGATTCCGTCTTCCAACTCCAGAAGAATGGGAATTTGCTGCAAGAGAAGGTAACTGCAATACAGCTCGATGGAAATACAAATACAGCGGTTCTCCAGACAATTCAACTACAGTCTTTAATCCTCTTGACTGTAGAACTGGTCCTAGTCCAAATAATTACTCCTACTCTTTGTCGCAATATGTATCAAAAGTAAATACGCTGTCTCCAAATCGTCTTGGACTTTACGACATGACAGGAAATATCCAGGAACTCTGCAGCGATTTTAGTGCCCGTGGAGGAAACTTTGCAGCTAAAGATACGTATTGTTATATATATACAACCGGCGTTAATGTAACTTTCACATCAATGGATGATACATATACCCGTGATACTTATTACGCTAAATCTCCAATTGATCGCTCCAGTCTTGTTGGATTCCGTATTGCCAGAAATGCAGATTCACAGTGCGCTCCTTATATAGCACAATAATTTGTAATTTCTAATATCAGGGGAATCAATTTTAATAATTGGTTCTCCTTTTTTTTATTTTATTGTGATATAATTTAATATTATGAAAACTTTACAAAAAATTCTATTTATTTTTATTCTCTTGATTTCTTCAACAGCTTTTGCAGAAACAAAAACATTTTACGTTACAAGACATGGCCAGCGGGGAGATCCAAAATATCAAAAAAAATTCAAAATGTGCGATGAAGATGCACTTATGCCCAACGGAGAAGAACAGGCCACCAGATTGGGAAAATATTTGAATGAATTAAATTTTAATGGCACAATTTTTGTCTCACCATATTACCGCACATTGCAGACTGCCACCTTTGCTGCCAGCCAGATGAACCCAAACCTGCCAATGATTCTTGAACCAGGAATACAGGAAGTTGTAGGAGTTAAAGACAACTCCGGAAAAGTAGGAAAAAACAAAAAATGTATAGGCAAAAAAGAAATTAAACAGAATTTCCCAAAAGTAAAAATCCCATTTGGAACAAAATTTCCGTGGCGTTTATCCAACGAAAAACAGGCTCAATGTGACCAGAGAGTTGGAGAGCTCATTGACACACTTCTAGAAAGAAAAAACACTGGCGACATCTTTTTAGTTGGTCACGGAGGAGTTATGAACTCAGTAGTAAGAGAGATGAACAAACGGGGCGCAAATTTCCAAAAGCCTATAACCGTTTACAACTGTTGTTTGTATGAATTCACTTTTGATACAGACACAAAACAAGTAATCAGTTCCAAAGACCACACACTTGAATATCTCCCCGATGAATTAATCACCGACAACCTGGCATACATGATTTTTCTTCCACATAGAGATGGCCAACGATATTAAAACGATATAAAATTCGGAAGGCAATCAACAAGTTTTAATTACAAGTTGATTGCCTGATTTTTTGTCTTACAAACAAATTACGCAGAAAGAAGTTCATTTTTTGTAACTCCACTCACTTCAATCTCTACCTGTGTTTTTACAATCAGCGTGTCCAGACTTATGTCGAACAGTTGTGCAAGAACCAAAAGATTGTCGATGGACGGCAAATTTTTTCCGCTCTCCCAGTTGTAAATGGACTGTGGATTTTCCATTCCAAAAACACACTGCAAAGTGCGAACGGACAACTTTCTGAATTTTCTCAACGATTTAATTTTCTGACCAGTTTGAACCATATCAATAATCGGTCTTGTAATAACAATCTTATTACAATTATTCATTTTTTTCCTTAGCTTTCTAGCCTCAATTATGAGCGATGGGAAGCCAAGTACTACAAAACAGATACTAAAAGCTTCTCAAAGAATTAAATGTGCCGCAGTTAGAGGTTGCAGCATTGGCAATATAATAATTGTCTCGCATTCTTTTCTATCCTTTCTGGGTGAAATTATATTATTAATATAACAAATTTAAATTGATTTGTCATTAAAGTTGAACTTTAAATTTAATTATCAATATATGATTTTAACTGCTCAGAATAAACTCCCGGATTGGAATACATTATGAGCGGTTCCAGAATTTTTAAATCCTGTTTAACATTTTTACGGGCCTCTATCATTACCATTGTTGGACTTTTATCTGCAAAAGGATAAATTAACTGCAAACGTTTTACTACAAGTTTAAACTTTGAACAAAGTGCAAAAATTTCCCCCAGTCGATTGGGCCTGTGAATCATAAAAAATTTTCCATTTGGTTTTAATAAAAAATTTGCGGCACTTACAACATCTTCCAACTTGCAGAGAATTTCTGTGCGGGCAATTGATTTTGAATCTTTAGGACTTGCTTCCCCTTGATTTAAAGTCATATACGGCGGATTTGAAACAACAACATCTGCAGCATTTTTATTGAACCTTTTGCCAACATTTTTAATATCACATTCCACCACGTTGATTTTGTTTTCAAGACCATTAAGTTCAACACTTCGGCGTGCCATATCAACACTTTGCACCTGGACTTCCAAAGCAGTAAAATGTTTAGCTTTTGTTGTATGGCTCATCACCAGTGGAATTACACCAGTGCCAGTTCCCAAATCAAAAACTTCATCATTAAGGCGGGCAGTAGCAAATTTTGATATCAGTAAAGAATCAATTCCAAAACAAAATTTATCCTTATCCTGAATAATTTTGCAATTTCCCTGAATAAGCTCATCAACTTTCTCAGACATTTTACACCTTATCCTTAATTATAAATCAATTTTGAATTTTTGTATCCCATTTTCTTATTGACATATTTTTTTTACAAGTCAATTTTACGATTTGATTCAAGACTGCATACTTGCCATGAGAAGCCAGCACCAGATTTGCGACCGCTAAATTCTTAAATCTTACATAATTATCCTAATCTTGCCTGAGTCAGTGGTTTATCCCAGAAAATTTTTCCATTCACTGACTCAGCTAACTCATCAATCATTTCTTGCAATTTTTCTATATAAGCCTGTTCTTTTTTCTTAGACCGTCTGCCAGTTCCTTCATATAAAATTTTACTGTAATAAGCATCATAAGGAACCCTAAAATCCTGGGGATTTTCATAAGGCATAAAAGTAACAGCTGCCGTGTATTTTATCTTCCCCGCCTCTGAATCAGAAATCAACATTACAGAAGCACCTCGTCTTACAGATCCATTAATTTCCAAATTTGCTTCATAATATCTCTGGTAAACATTAATAATCATATCTTTTCCCTCCAGGAAGAATCTTTAATAATTTTATCAATAATTTCTGTATAAAAATGCTTAACTGTTAAAAAGAAAGAAACCAATAAAATGTTATAACAAAGTGAAAATCTTAAGAAATCAAAATTATTTCTTTATTTTAAAAACAGATTTTGGAGAATTTTTACTTCCTTCTCTGAATATTTTTCCGGATTCAATTAAAGGATTTATTACTTCTTCAAGAAAACGACTCCTACTTTTATATCTTGTTACCGACTGTAATTCTTTTATAGATTTTGGTCCATCTATTAAAAGAGTTAATACTTTATCTATATCAGAAAGTTGGGTAATTTCTACCTCATTTTCATACAATCTATCAAAAAGCCTTAAATTAAGAAATCCTGGATATATCATTACACATGGCTGTTTTTCTAAAGGAGATGTATTATAACTTTCTAGCATTGTCTGAAATCCAGTTCCTCCTCGTTCCATTAAATTTGCAACATCAAGACAAGCTGATATTATTGTATTTCTTCTAATCGAAGGAATAGATCCTGCAGGATACTCTTTATAGTCTTTTGGTAAAAGCCATGAACCAGGCGAAATTATATCAATTCTATCAGAATAAATATCTACATCTATTTGAGTTCCATTGATTGAATAATCGCGATGTGCAATAGCGTTTACCATTGCTTCCCTTATTGCTTCTTTCGGATAAGATCTAACCTCTTCCCTTCCCCCATTTTGTGTTTTTTTCCAACCTGTTTTTGTATTTCGTTCAATAAAATTGAGTGCATATCTCAAACATTTTGAAAGAGGACCTTTTATCCTTTCAGTATCAAGAACGGTACCAGTTTTAGATTTGCCATTCCAAAGACGACAACAAATAAGACTATCGTCCCCTGTATAATCATCTTTAAACATAAGAAAACCTGTTTTTACGTATTCATCTTTTGAAAGAATTTCTTCATTTTGAAGTTGCTTAATGGAAGGATATGTTTTGTCATTTCTGAACTCTTTACATAAATTTAAATAGTCGGTCCATTCAGATTCATTATATTTTATTTCTGATGTTTCATTATCCACTCCAAACTTTCGTTTTGAAAGCGATATAATATCTTCTGGAGTCGCAGGTGTAGAATTTCCATCACCCTTTACATATACAACCTCATTAAAATCGCCATCTCTATATCTTACAACTGAATCAGAACTTGCAACCTTTACTCCAAGTACAAAATGTTCTGCAGCCTCATCTACACTTCGAATTGTGAAAGATATTTTTGCATGTGGAAAAATATGTCGGTCATTTATCACTGAAATCAAATTTTTAGTCTTATCTATTTCATCCAAAGTAAGCCCAAATACATCCCTATTATCAGAAACACCAACAAAAATATATCCCCCTTCACCATTAGCAAAGGCGACAATTGATTTTGCCCATTTAACAGGTTTATCAGAATTCAAGATTGCTTTAAATTCATACTTTGTATTTTCTAATAAAATATCTGAATATAGCTCGTTAATTTTCATTTTTTTCCCTCAGATTCATTATAACATACTTTGCCGAACATTGCCAGACATTGCCAAAGTTTGCCATAACATTGCCACTTTTTTCAGGTTCATATAGCATTTTTGCACATCCAAAAACATAGGCTAAAACTATGCTAAATCGCAATTTACTTAAATTGAAACGCGATACTATTTTAAGAAACTTGCTTAACAACCATATCAACATAGTTGAATAAAGAACTTGAACGAACAAAATGAGCCCAATACTACATGAATTTGTAGGTCTAAATCCTTCTATTTTGGTGGAGCTATTCTAAATCAAATCTTCCAACGAGTTAACAAGAACTTCTTCAATCAACACTCTACCATTCGAATCTTTTATCGCTCGTCTTCTATTGATGAACGGTTCACTTTTCCTTTTTGATTTTAAATCTTTGTGTATTTCTTTTAATTCATGCATAATTTCTTCGTGACGCAATTCTTCATTATATTCCCGGGACTCCCAATCTTTTGCTCTTGCCCAATCCGACATTGCCGAACACAATAAAATCACCACAATCAAACTAACCATAAACACGCCCCCTATTTTAATTCAAAAATCAACTTTTAATCTTTTTTTGAATAATATAACAGCTGGCTTTTAAATTTCCAGTTTTTTTATAAAATTCTTTGCAAACCCCCAAACTCCCTGGTCGGTCGGCGTTCACTCCTCTTCAAGTCTTGCACTGTCAAAAATTCAAATTCCCTTTAAAACAAAAAAAAGGCACCTGTTAAAAAAACAGATGCCTTCTATAGCTGGGGCAGGACTCGAACCTGCGGCCTCCGGGTTATGAGCCCGACGAGCTGCCAACTGCTCTACCCAGCGTCGTAATTGATAATAAATATATTGTTTTATTTTGGAATTGTCAATATGAATTTGCACTAAATGTCAATAAATGTTAAAAAAATGTGAACATTTAGTTATCAAATGATTCTTCTTCTGATAAAGTATTCTTATATTGCAGTCCAACTTCCCACATTGCAAAAAGAACAACCGCAATGCAGAAAAATCTCAATGGACTGCTAAAATAACTAAAATAATTAAAAATTCCATGAAGAAGGACAGCTAAAATAATTGGCCAAATTCGAGTTTTTTTAATTTTTATTGAATAAATAAAAATTCCACCTAAACCAGTACAAAATGTATGAATCAAAACAGCAGTTATCATTCTTAGACCAATATTCATGTAACCGCTAATAAGATAAATCACTGTTTCAAAACATCCAACAGAAAGTCCGCAAAGCATGGAATAAAACACAAAAGTACTCAACTTGATTTTTTTGGCATTTACAGGCAATAGGACGGCCGCTTTTAACAGTTCTTCAATCAATCCATTTAATACAATTGCCTGAACCAGCAGTCCCATTAATGTTCTGGCACTTAACAAATTAAAATATTCCAATGCAAATTGAGCCACTGCAATAGGAATAACTGCCAGCAAACCCATCAAAATAGAAAGAAAAGCTGTTCCAATTTTGAACTCATCAGAAAGGAGTGCAAAACAAATAAAATATGCAATTAAGGGAATAAAACACAACGCTATAATAGCTACAATTCTCATTTTTTTTTACACTCCTTCCAGTTATTCTAATAAATTTGAATATCCGCGAACAGTAAATTTATATAGTACAGTATCAAGGTTCCCGGCTTTAAGATTTTTCTGACTGTTGGCATGGCGTCCTAAACTGCTTTCAAATTTATTGTGACTTGTTATTACACCAATCTGCCAGCCTGGAAATTCTTTGAACAAACCGCCCATATTTTTATAAAGTTCAACTGCCTGTTCACTGTCGCCAATTCGTTCACCATAAGGTGGATTGCATAACAGCAAACCTTCACTGTATGGCGCACTTAATTCTGCAAAATCACTTACCATAAAATCCGGACGAGGAACTCTATTGTCGCTTCCAATCATCTGCAAAGCTCTACCAGCCATAACGCAGGCATGTTCCGCATTCAACCTTGCTCTTTCTACCGCTGCAGGATCAATATCACTACCTGTAATTCTTGCTTCTACGTCAGTGCGGATTTTACTTGCTTCTTCACGCTTAATATGGAACTGCATCTGGCGGTCAAAAATTGTAAGATTTTCATAACCAAATCTTCTTCCCAACCCAGGTGCCACATTGTAGGCGTAAAGTGCGGCTTCAATTGCAATAGTTCCGCTACCACAAAATGGATCGTGCAGTGGAGTTTTACGTCGCCACATCATTTCCTGGAGCAAAACAGCGGCTGTAGTTTCACGTAATGGGGCAATACCACCGTCTGTTCTGTAACCACGTTTATGCAATGGCAGACCACTTGTATCAAGTAAAATATAAGCTACATCTTCGTCTATAAAAACACGAACATCAACCCGTTCACCAGTTTCTGGCAAATTTGTCATGTGGAATTTTTCGCCAAGTTTTTTGTAAATCGCTTTTTGAATCATTCCCTGAATTGAGTGTTCACTATTCAACTTTGACTTGTAAGATCTCACTTTATCAACAACCACATGAACATCTTTTTTAAGATAATCCTGCCAGTTGATTCTGTAACATCCTTCAAAAAGCTCGTCAAAATTTTCTGCATTATATTCTGCAAGTTGAATATAAACTCTATCGCTTGTACGCAAACAGAAATTTGTTCTGTACATTGCAGAAATGTCGCCTTCAAAATATACGCGCCCAGGTTTACTTGTTGTTCCAAATTTTGTCTGGTGCAGTTTATAGCCTAAAAATTTTATTTCATTACCTAAAGTTTTTTCGGCACCAACCGCACATAATGCACAGTAAATCATTGACAACCGCAACCGCCTTGGCAGCCTTCACCACATTCACCGTCGCAGCCACAATCTCCACCGCAGCCACAACCACATCCGCAACTAAGACCATTTTCAAGTTCTTCTGCAGTTGGTTCACGACAATCAACAATTTCTACTTCAAAATTAAGGCGAACACCAGCAAGTTCGTGATTTCCGTCAACTGTAATTTCTTTGTCTGTAACTTCTTTTACAATTACAATCTGAGGACCATAAGCTGTTTCTGCCTGAAATCTCATTCCAACTTCAATTGGAATGCTTGTATCAAACTGATCTCTTGGAACTTTTACCACAAGCTGATTATCAAATTCGCCATAACCATCTTTTGGTTCAAGAACTGCTGTAAACTTTTCGCCAACATCTTTTCCTGTAATGACGTCTTCAAGCTTCTGCAAAAGCATTCCGTTTCCGTGCATATATTCAAGTGGTTCTCCGCCAATTGAAGTATCAAGCACCTGGCCTTCATCATTTTTGAGTGTGTAGTTGATTTTAACAATACTGTTTTTTTCTACTTTCATTCTGTTACCTCACAAAAATTTTCTCTGTTTATTTTCAAGTTGAATATTACAAAACCACAAATTCCAACCCAATGTCCGTCATCCCAAACCAAAGAGATTCCGGATCAGGTCCGGAATGACACACTTATGCCCACCCCCAACCAATGGCTGTCATCCTAAACCAACAACTGTCATCCTGAACTGGTTTCAGGATCTTCCTCCAAAGAGATTCCGGATCAGGTCCGGAATGACACACTTATGCCCACCCCAACCAATGGCTGTCATCCTGAACCAACAACTGTCATCCTGAACTCTGGATTCAGGATCTCCCTCCAAAGAGATTCCGGATCAGGTCCGGAATGACACTCCACCGCTTTCTTGATTGCAGAATGAGATTCAGGATCTCACTATCCCGCAAATTCAACTTAAAATACAAAATTAATATAACACATTAAACAAATCTTTTCTATTTGCTGCAATCAATGCTTCCTTTACCAGGGCTCTGTTTTCTGGTTTATTAAACTGCAAAAGGGCTCTCTGCAATTTTCGTTCTCTGGCTCCTCTTGCAACATAAATTTTTTTATAATTTCCTTCACTGTCCTTATCGTAAGGATCCAGACCCGTATAATACATACAAGTGCTAAGGCTTCCAGGCGTTGGATAAAAATCCTGAACCTGATCCGGAACAAATTTTGTTTTCTTCAAATACAGTGCAGTTTCTATTGCATCATCCAAAGTTGCACCAGGATGGCAGGCAATGTAATAAGGAACCAGATACTGCTTAAGACCAAATTTCTTATTAATCTCACCATATTCTTTACTAAAATTTTCATACACCTGGTGAGTACTTTTGCGCATCAGTTTTAAAACTTTGTCACTTACATGTTCTGGGGCAACTTTTAACTGGCCACTAATATGATATTTGACTAAATCATTAAAGAAAGTTTTATCTTTATCCATCATCAAATAATCAAATCTAATTCCACTGCGAATAAATACTTTTTTTACTCCAGGCACTGCCCTCAACTTTCCTAAAAGTTCAACATAATCTTTGTGATCAACTTTTAAATTTTTACAGGGCGTTACACCAAGACACTGTTTATTTTTACAAGCACCACTGGTTTTCTGCTTTTCACAGGCATCAAATCTAAAATTTGCTGTTGGCCCCCCAACGTCGTGAATGTATCCTTTAAAATCTTTATCTTTAGTTAACTCAACTGCTTCACGAACAAGACTTTCATGGCTTCTGCTCTGAATACGTCTCCCCTGATGGAAAGTAATTGCACAGAATGAACAGCACCCATAACATCCCCGGGCACTCACCAGACTGAATTTTACTTCTTCCAGGGCCGGCACTCCACATTTACCGTTTTCGGCTGGTTTATCATACATTGGATGATATCTGCGGGTAAATGGAAGCTCCTGCACAAAATCAAATTCTTCTGTAGATAAAGGCAAAGCAGGTGGCATTTGAACAATATACCTCTGTTCCGCCTGTTCAACTAAAATTTTTGCATTAAGGGCATCAGTGTTTTCTTCCTGCATAACAAATGAGCGGGCAAAATTCTTTTTACATTCATCAGTATTTTTGCTGATTTCTTCAAAAGCTGGCAGGCGCAGAACATTTTCCTGAGGAATTTCACTTTCTTTGCCAGTAAACCAGACTGTACCCCTAACATTCCTAATATCTCTGGCTTTTACACCACTTTTTAAAAGAGATGCGATTTCCAGAATTGAATGTTCCCCCATCCCATACATCAACAAATCGGCTTTACTGTCTAATAATATTGAATGTTTAACTGTATTTGACCAGTAATCGTAATGAGTAGTCCGGCGCAAACTGGCTTCTATTCCACCAATTAAAATCTGGGCGCCTTTAAATGCTTCTCTGATTTTTGAACAATATGTGATTATTGCCCTATCCGGTCTATGACCTGCAACTCCACCGTGAGCGTAAGAATCACTGGAACGTGGTTTATTATTTGCAGTATAATTACTCACCATACTGTCCATGGCTCCGGCACTCACTAAAAATGCCAGCTTAGGTCTTCCCAAAACTTTAAAACTTTCCACATTTTTGTAATCTGGTTGAGGAATTATTCCAACAGTATATCCATTGGCCTGCAATAACCTGCCCAAAAGAGCAGCTGCAAATGATGAATGATCTACATAAGAATCGCCAGTAACAAAAACAAAATCTAATTCTTCGATTCCTTCTTCAATTAAATCCTGTTTTGTTACCGGGAGAAAAGGTTTTGACATCTAAATTTTAATTATTCTTCCTGAAGAACTTCTGTAACTTCCGGACAAGTTTCTTTTAAGAATCTTTCTACACCCATTTTAAGAGTGTAAGTTGCCATCGGACAAGAACCACAAGCACCAGTTAATCGCAAGTGAACTGCATTTTTATCATCAATTGAAATATATTCCATATCTCCACCGTCTGCCTGCAACTGTGGTCTGAAAATTTCCAAAGCTTCTTTTACTTTTGCAACCAATGCTTCGTCTGCCATTTTTTCTTCCTTGTTTTATTTTTGTGTAAGTTGATTTTACAGTTTTATTTTTAAATTTACAAGTTGATTTTCCATAAAAGAATTTTTCTTACACTAAAATTGATTCTTTCTTCCGTTATTTGTCCACTTTTAACAGCAGTTAAAACACTCTCTCGTGCTTCCCTATAATTTTGGGGCATTAACAATAAATCATTTCCTGCCTGAATAGCCAAAACTGCTGCTTCCCCCGAAGTGTAATAACTGCTTACTGCCTTCATATTCAACGCATCAGTAATTACAAGCCCTTCAAATTCCATTTTTTCAAGCAAAATTGCCCCAAGGTCCTGGTAACAAAGACTAGCCGGTGTATTATCCCCACTGATTTTTGGAATTGAAATATGACTAACCATAATTGCTCCAATTCCATTTGACTTTGCATTTGTATAAGGAATCATATCCCAGTTCAATAAATCTTCCAGTGTTTTTTCTGTTGCATTTAATTCATTATGAGTATCACCAGTTACAGCTCCATGGCCCGGAAAATGCTTATAACAACTCATCACTTTGTTTTCTGTCAAACCTTTTGCAAAGCCCGCCGCCAGTTCACTCACTTTAGCAGGATTATTTCCAAAAGATCTGTTTCCAATTGGCCCCGATTCGTTTTCTACAACATCAACTACCGGAGCAAAATTCCAGTTGAATCCCATTTCTGCAAGATAACATCCAACTGTTAATCCCGCATTGTATGAATCTTTTCTAGTTTTAATTTCACCCATAGGCCCAACATTTTTAATATTGGAATTACTTTGAATAAATTCTTCTTTTCTTGCAATCCGGCAAACTCTTCCGCCTTCTTCATCAACACACATAAAAAGGGGAACACCACTAATGCTGATGCTAACCTTCTGCAAATCGGAAATAAATTTTTTTACCTGAGAATAATTCTGCAAATTTCGATTAAAAAATATAAAACCACCAACCGGATCTTTTACATATTTCTGCAAAAAATCTTCAGAACAATTATAGCAGTCACCATTTATAACTTCTGGTTCAAGAATAAACATCTGGCAAACTTTTTCTTCCAGGGTCATTGTTTTTAACTTTGCATTAACCGTCATCTCCTGCTGAATCGTCCAACCAGCTTCTACAACTTCTACTTTTGCAGATTTACAACCGAATACAAGAGAGCCCACCATTGCGCAAACTAAAAAACTGAAAATTTTTGTCAGAATCGAATACATATTCTTCAATATTATAGAACAAAACAGAAAAAAGTAAAGTATAAAAAACTGGTCCCCTTTTTTCCAACGATTTTATCATTTTGCCCAATTTTTTAATAGATAAAATATAAAATCTATGTTATACTTTAAAAATATGGAAAAAACTACTAAACAATTAGCCCTAGTTACTGGTGCTTCATCCGGTGTAGGAAAAGAAATCGCAGATATTCTTGCTGCAAAAGGATTTGATTTGATTCTTGCTGCTCGTTCAGAAGACAAACTCAATACATTAAAATCAGAACTTTCAGAAAAATACGGTGTAGAAATTAAAGTATGTCCAGTTGATTTAGGAACAGAAAACGGCCCTTTACATCTTTACAATTTCTGCAAACGTTCAAAACTTACAGTTGATTTACTTATCAATAATGCTGGTTGCGGACTTTTTGGTGAGGCCATTGAACTTGGCGAAAAAGCAATTCCAATGCTCAAATTGAATATAGAAAGCCTTACTCTTCTTTGTTCATATTTTGGCAAAGATATGGCAGAGCGTAAAAGCGGTTCAATTTTGAATATCGGCTCTATTGCAGGAAATCAGCCAACGTCATATTTTGCTTCATATGCAGCTTCTAAAAGTTATGTTTTGAATTATTCAATTGCTCTCCGCCACGAACTAGGACGGTACAAAGTTAACGTAACTTGTGTTCAGCCAGGATATATTCGTACTAATTTTGACAACGCCTGTGGAATCAAATCAGAAAAATACAAAAAATTCTCACACAATAATGGAATGACTCCTCGTGCAGTTGCAGAATGTGCTGTTAAATCTGTCCTTGCTAAACGTTCTTACGTGCGTGCTGGATTTGTTAACAAATTGGCTGCTTTTGTTACAGGATTGATTCCAAAAAATTTCCTGGCATGGTGCATGGCAAATACAGTCAGATCAATGACAAAAGACCAGAACAATGTTCAGGATCAGCCAAAACCAGTTGATTCTCCAAAAATTGAATCTAAACCTGCTGAACCAACTCCAGTAAAAGAAAAGAAAACAACTGCCACAAAAACTACAGCTGCTAAAACTTCTACTGCAAAAAAAGCTACCGCAAAAAAATCTACTTCAGCAACTAAAACAACTGCTGCAACAAAGACTTCTACAACAGCAAAAAAATCAACTGCCGGAACTAAATCAACAGTAGCAAAAACAACTACTGCCAGAAAGTCTACAACAACTAAAACTACTACAAAAAAATCAACTAAATAAGGGGAACCAAAATGGCCAAGAAACCAGCAAAAGCTAAACCAAACATCTCTGTAGTACCAATGCTTTTGAGAAAAAATTTCGTCGGAGCTCTTAGAATGCTTCGCGGATTTATGAAAATGGAAATCTGTCGTAGAAAAAAACGCCAGTTTGAAAACTATGACCACATGAAAAATTTCGCTCTTATTTATCTTAAGCTTACTCCAGTTTGTAACCTTAAATGTGTTATGTGCGGTCAGCGTGGAGACAAAGGTTATCTTAAAGGCGAAGTTGGTGTTCAGGAAAGCAAAAAAATTCTTCCCCTTGAACAGTACAAAAAACTGGCCGATGAACTTTCTACTGTTCGTCCAGTTTATTACTTGTGGGGTGGCGAACCATTTTTGTACCCGGATTTAATTCCACTCGTAAAATATCTTAAAAGCAAAAAAAGTTTCGTTTCTATCAACACCAACGGAACAATGCTTGAAAAATTTGCAGAACAGATTGTAGATGCCGGTCCAGACGTAATTTTCGTTTCACTTGATGCTTTCCGTGACATCAATGACGAAATCCGTGGCAAAGGTTCTTACGACAAAGTAGTTGCAGGATTTAAAGCAATCAACGAAGCAAAAATCAAATTGAACAAAAAAGCACCTTTAATGGGAGTTGTTACTACTGTTACAAATAAAAACTACAAAGTGCTGGCTGATTTAGCAGAAGCTTGTAAGGACTTTAAGATTGATGTACATATCTACAACTTGGGAACTTACACAAACGATAAAATTGTTGCAGAACAGAAAAAATACATGAAAGAAAAACTCGATACTGATATCGACTGTCTTGAAGCATACAACACAGGTTACAACAAAGGAATCAACGGTCAGGAATGCTACGATATCCTCAACAAGATTCACTCAACAGATTACGGTTATCTTTCTATCACAGTTCCAGCATTGAATCCAGAAAAAATTGATGAATATTACGGCAATCTCGAAATCCCAGTTCGTGACCATTGTATTGTTCCTTGGTGTCAGTGTGACATTAACTACAACGGAGATGTTCATTTCTGTGCAGACTATACAGACTACGTTATTGGAAACATTACAGAACAGAGTTTCAAAGACATCTTCAATGGCGAAAGAGCAAATAAATTCCGCCACGCAATTCACGAAAGCAAAGACGGTATGTTCCCAGGATGTATCCGCTGCTACCAGAACATGTTGTGTGGTCAGAAACGCAAAGGTTACTAATAAAAACAATTAATCTAATTTGCAGATAATTTTTGGTCCTTTCACTTGTTGAAGGGGCCATTTTTTTTGTAAAATCAACAATATGATAACCGCCAGCCAATTATACAAGTCGATTTTTGACTGCAAAATTTACAAAGTCTCAATAAGTGCCGGTTGTACTTGTCCAAATCGAGATGGAACAAAATCTACCGGGGGATGCATTTTCTGTTCGGAAAAAGGTTCAGGGGATTTTGCAACTAGCGCAAAGTTGTCAATTAAAGAACAAGTTGAATCAGGCAAAAAATTAGTTCAGCATAAAAACAAAGGCGGGAAATATATTGCCTATTTCCAGAATTTCACCAACACTTACGGAGATGGCCAAAAATTAATTGATAAATATCAAGAAGCATTAGAGCAACCAGACGTTGTGGGAATTTCAATTGCAACAAGACCAGACTGTCTCCAGCCCCAAATTTTGCAGTATTTATCAAAAATTAGTCAGTCAACTTTTGTTCAAGTTGAATTAGGACTTCAGACAAGTAATCCAATTACCGGCCAATTAATCAACCGCTGCTACACAAATCAAGATTTTATTACCGCAGTTGAATCAATACACCAATCTGCGCCCAACATCCATATCGTAACCCACATAATCTTTGGTCTCCCCGGCGAAACTCAAACCAATATGCTGGACTCAATTAAATTTGCCGTTGAACACCAAACTAATGGAATAAAAATTTCCTGCCTCCATGTGCTAAAAAATACAAAACTTGCAGAAATGTATAATCAAGGAAAATTTCAAGTACTGGAGATGAATCAATATTTTGATATATTAGAAAAAGCTCTAAAATTAATTCCACCTCAAACAATAATCCACCGCCTAACCGGAGACGGCCCCAAATCTCAATTAATAGCCCCACTCTGGACAGCAAATAAAAAACTGGTATTATCAGAACTCAATAAATTAATCAAATCTTAGCAGTTTTCTGCAAAGTATTTAATTGTGATAACCCACATCGCGCCCGTAGACAGCGATGTGCCGGAGGTGCGACGGCACCGACTGTTTAATAAGAGAGAACAATTAAATACTTTAAACGCAAAAAAAATACCCGATCTCACGACCGGGTATCCATAACTCAATTAATTAAATCTTAGCAGTTTTCTGCAAAGTATTTAATTGTTCTAACCATCTGTGATGTATATGAGTTTTCATTGTCGTACCATGAAACAACCTGTACCTGGTATGTATCATCGTCGATTTTGCTAACCATTGTCTGTGTAGCATCAAAGAGTGAACCATATTTCATACCGATTACATCGCTAGAAACGATTTCATCTTCGTTGTAACCATAAGATTCAGTTGCAGCAGCTTTCATTGCAGCATTGATTCCTTCTTTTGTTACATCTTTTCCCTTTACAACAGCAACGAGAATTGTTGTTGATCCAGTTGGTGTTGGAACACGCTGTGCTGAACCAATGAGTTTTCCGTTCAATTCAGGAATTACAAGACCGATAGCCTTTGCAGCACCTGTTGAGTTTGGAACGATGTTCTGTGCACCAGCACGTGAACGGCGGAGGTCACCCTTGCGCTGTGGACCGTCAAGAATCATCTGGTCACCTGTGTAAGCGTGGATTGTGCTCATAATACCGCTCTGGATTGGAGCATAGTCATTAAGAGCTTTAGCCATTGGAGCCAAACAGTTTGTTGTACAAGAAGCAGCAGAAATGATGTTGTCGTTCTTTGTAAGTGTTTTGTGGTTTACATTGTATACGATTGTTGGGAGATCGTTTCCAGCAGGAGCTGAGATAACTACTTTTTTAGCACCAGCTGTGATGTGAGCTGCAGCCTTGTCTTTTGCACAGTAGAAACCTGTACATTCAAGAACTACGTCTACCTTGTTTGCTGCCCATGGACAGTTAGCTGCATCTTTTTCTGCAGAAATTTTAATTTCTTTTCCGTCAACGATGATAGAATCTTCTGTAGCTTCTACAGTGTGTTTTCCTTCACCAATTTTTCCCATGAAACCACCCTGAGCAGTATCATATTTGAGAAGGTGTGCAAGCATTTTTGGGCTTGTCAAATCGTTGATAGCAACTACTTCATAACCATCAGCTTCAAACATCTGACGGAAAGCCAAACGACCAATACGGCCGAAACCATTAATAGCAACTCTTACCATTTTAGGTCTCCTATAATATTCAAAAAATTTATTGATTCATTTTATTCTTATTATCGATTTTAGTCAATAATTAATTGGTCTCTAAAACCTTCATATATAGAACATTTTGACAAAACTCTTAGAATAGTCTAAACTTTTTTTATGGAAAGCACTAACACACCTAAAAGCAAATTTGTTATGATTATTCTCTGCATTTTTGGGGGATATCTTGGAATTCATCGAGCTTATGCAGGAAAATCAAAAACCGGATTATTGATGATTATTGTTGAAATTTTATGCTTAATTCTACCATTTGTACTAATAAAAATTTCTGGAATCTCTCAATTTATCTATTTGATTTATGCTTCCTTAATATGGTGGATTATTGATTTGATTGTAATTATTGCCGGAAAATTCAAAGATTCAACAGGAAAAGCAATCAACAAGTAACAAACAAATCCTTTTTGTTTTAAGTTGAATACTAGAAATGTCCTCCACTTCCACCATGACTCCTTCCACTGGAGCTTGTATGAGTTGTACTTCCAATATTTTCTTTTGCACGAGGTGTTCTCGAAACTTGGGTGTAAAGGAAAATATCATCCTTATTTGTTAAATTCAAACTGTTTTTAACAAAATAATTATTTGCCGCAGCCTGTTTTCTAACACTTTTCAATTGCTTTTTCTTTATTAAAAAACCAACAAGGCTGCTAAATAATCCAACAATTCCCGCAAAGGGAGCAAATTCTGAATTCACCCCAAAACCCGAATTTGAATTACTTGAATACCCCGAATCATCAATTTGAGTGTAAGCAGAATCTTTATTTGCAACAGTTAAAATTTTTTCACAATCATCTGCAAAACTATTAAAAGCGAGGAACCAGTTTCCATTGGTCATATAAGGAATAAACCTTCGCTGAATGTTCTGCAGACGTTCATCAGTAAAAGCATAAACACCAAATTCGTGGGTTGTCATATGAAATTCCCGTTCAGCCATGCTAACTAAAAGAAGAATTCCACTTTTTAATTCACCAAAACCATAATCGTTGTAATCAAAATAATCGTCAGCAAAAGCTTCTACACTTTTTCCATTAAGTCCTGGAATTGTAACAACAACTACATCGCACATTTGTTCATTTGAAATTCTATTTAGTTTTGTCTGCAATTCATATTCTTCATTTTGCGAAAGAATATCAGCTCCATCAACAACATAATATTTTGACTGAGAATAAATACTGGCCGCCATAAAAAAAGCTGCCGCCATTGCAAAAATCTTTTTTATATTATTCATTCTCAACTCCTACAACACATTTGATATAATATTCAAAATTAAAAATGATAGGCCACCACTTACAAGAAAAGTCCCGATTGTAGAAAAAATTGCTTTTTTTAAATCCATTGGCAGGTCACCAACAAATTTTCCAGTCTGACCATTCATTGCAAAAGTATATGACTTGTCTTTAAACTTTGTGCTCAAAACCCATGTTGGCAAAAGAGCATATTTTGCAGTTCCGTTTTTTACGTTGATTGAACTCTGTTCAGCTGTTACAGTTGAATATCCTTCCACTGTTGTAGCAAGAATTTCTTCTGTTGAACGCTTTATTCTTTCGTTTGCCCTAACCTGATTTTCTTCCATAGAAACATCATATTTGTCTGCAAGATAACCAGCTAAGTAAGCACTCTGAAATTCAACTGCTTCTTCCATATTGAATGGCTCAATACTTTCCATTAATGCATCATCCATTTTTACAGATCCATCAACTGGAACATTGGTAAAAGACACACTTCCTTCACGAACAGCCTGGAAATAATTTGTTTCCGTAATATCTTCTGAATTTGTTTGATAACTTCTACCTCTTGAAGCTTTATAAATCACTTTTGCATCAACATCAGCATTGTACAGCCAAAATGGAACATAAATTCCTTGAATTTTTTCTATCTGGTTTTTCTCTTTAAAAATCTTTGGAAGAAGTTTTTTTCCTTTCAAATGATTTTCATAGGCCGCCTTAGCATCTTCTTTTGTTAATTTAAATGGAATTACTAAGTCCGGTTTAAGAGTCCCAGAAAATGCTTTTTTAACAACAACTGAATTTCCGCAATATGGACATTGGGTTGCCGCAGTATTATTATCACCAATAATTTCGCCGCCGCAACTATTACAAACATAACTTACCAGATCCTTTGTTTCATCAGATGTCCACTGATTTTCTTTCTGTTTCCATTTCATTGAATCATCTTTAATATTTTTAAAAGACTCATCATATTTTTTAACAGATTCCATTTCAAATTCAGAATCGCAGTATGGACACTTCATCTTCTGTTTTTTTGCATCAAAGTTGATTGCACCGCCACAGCAAGGACATTTATAATCCTGTAAATCCGCCATTTTTTTCCTCAAATTTTATAAATTGAATTATTTCACAATGTCGTCATCGTTAAAAATATCGCCACATTCTGGACAGAACTTTGGTGGATTTGCCGGATTATCTGGAACCCAACCGCATTTATCGCATTTGTAAACCATTGCACCAGCCGGTTTTTTTGCTCCACATTCCTGGCAGAATTTTCCAGTGTTTTCTGCTCCACAAGAACATTTCCAGCTTCCAGCAGCAGGTCTTGCACTACCACACTCTGGGCAGAATTTTCCTGTTGCCATTGAACCGCATTTACATTTCCATCCATTTCCTCCAGCAGCAACGTTTCCATTTGCCTGTTGATTCTGCTGACCTAAACCAAACAACTGTGAAGCATTTGCACCACCCTGGTTCATTGCCATCCCCATGCCCATAAAACCAGCCATTGCGCCTGCAGTGTTTCCAGCAGCTGTTCTCATTGCATCTGTCTGGGCACCAACAATTCCTGCTGCGGCCATTGTTGGATCACGATAAATTGCATCCTTCTGAATGCGTTTAATCATTTCCTGATCTTCTTCCGGCAAAGTTAAACTTGCAAGGGCAACACTTACTACAGAAATACCCCGAAGTTCATTCCATTTCTGGCTTAAAACTTCATTCATTGCTTTTTCCAGTTCTGCTGTATGTGTTACAATCTGATTTGGTCGCATCTGCAAATCACTTAGCACACCAAAAGCCGGCTGAAGAGCACTGATAAATTCTGTCTTAAGAGTTGAATCAATTGTTTCCCGAGAATAAAAATCAACTACATTACTGCAAACATTTGTGTAAAACTTAATTGGGTCAGTGATTTTATAAGTATAAATACCAGCACAACGAATAGAAACATCAACATCAAGACCAAGACGAGCATCAACTACACGGAACGGAACTGGATTTGCAGTACCAAATTTATTATCAAGAATTTCCTTTGTATTTACGTAATAAACTCTCTGATCTTTTCCAGTGTCACCACCAAAAGTAAAACGTTTACCCATTGTTTTAAAAGTTTCTACAAGAGCAGTTCCAAATTTTCCAGTAAACAAACTTGGTTCTGTAGAAGAATCCCATTTAAATTCACCAGGTTCTGCACAAACTTCAACTACTTTTCCCTGTTCAACAATCAACATACACTGGCCATCTGCAACAGCAATTACTGATCCGTTTGAAATAATATTGTCTTCCCCATGAATATTTGAAGACCGTTTTGAAGTTCGTTTCTGTCCTTTTGCAACAAGCACATTCAATGGCAAAGCATCGCAATAGAAAAATTCCTTCCACTGATCTGCAAGAGTTCCACCCAAAGCACCAAGGCCTGCTTTAATCAATCCCATTTTCTATCTCCTCTCTAAAAATGAATTTGTCCAGAAAATATTTTAACACAGTTTCTTCCACTTTTAAAACCTTTTATTTTTTTCAATTTAAATATGCTAAATTCAAATTTATAACTTTTCGTTAATTGCAATATTTCAAATTTAATGTTAACCTTTTAAATTATGAATGTACCAGCAATTTTTCATCAGCCTAGCGGAACTTTCTGCTATCAATTAGACAACGACACATTGGAAATAAGTATTTTAACTGCAAAAGATGTTACAAAAGTTCAACTTATTTGGGCAGATCCTTATTTTAAAGCAATCTGGGGCGGATGTTCCAGCCAATGGAAAGGCCAGAAAGTTAATATGGTTGAATGCAAAGAATTGGAAAATCATTATCGATGGACAACCCAAGTAGTTCCACCGGCAAAACGTGCAAAATATTATTTCAAAATTTTTTCGGGTGATCAGTCTATTAACTACATGGAAACCGGTTTTTTAACAGATGAAGAATATAAAAATCACCGGCAGCATCACACATATTTTATTTACCCATGGATGAATCCAGCAGATACAAACTGTACCCCTAAATGGGCAGAAAACGCAGTATTTTACCAGATTTTCCCAAGTCGATTTGCACGAGGAAAAACTGATTTTATGGGGCCAGATCTGTTACCATGGCCAGAAAAAAGTCAGCCTGTTTCTTGGAAAGATGTTTATGGCGGGAACTTAACTGGAATTACAGAAAAGCTGGACTATCTGCAAGACCTGGGAATTACTGGAATTTACATGACTCCAATCAACCAGTCCTACAGTCAACATAAATACGACACAGTTGATTACACAAAAATCGATCCATCTTTTGGTACAAATGAGGATTTAAAAAAACTTGTAAAAACAGCTCACAAAAAAGGAATCAGGATTGTACTGGACGGCGTTTTTAATCACAGTGGATGGTTTTTCTTTGCATGGCAGGATGTTTTAAAAAAAGGGGAAAAATCAAAATATAAAGACTGGTATTTTATAAAAGATTACGATATTACAGTCGATAAAGACAACCCTTGGAAAATGCGGAATGCACTTAACGGAAAATATTACTCATTTGCCTATGCCGATGGAATGCCAAAACTGAATACAAACAATCCAGAAGTTCAGCAATATTTTTTAGATGTGTGCAAAATGTGGGTTAAGGAATACGATATTGATGGAATTCGAGTTGATGTTGGTAACGAAATTTCTCATCAATTAATTCAACTTATTCGAACAGAAATGTGCCGGCTTAAACCAGATTTTTATTTTATTGGCGAAATCTGGCACAATGCAGAAAGTTTCCTCAGGGGAACTGAATACCACACTGTTATGAATTATCCTCTGCAAGTTTCGATTATTGAATTTTTAAAAGACAAATCTGTTGACGGTAAAAAATTTGAAATCAATATTAACCGATGTTATTCAATGTATCAGAAGCAAATCAACCGAGTACTTTTTAATCAAGTTGATACTCACGATACAATGCGCATGGTTAATCGGCTGGACAATTCTCCAGAAAAAGCAAAACAGGCTGTTACACTTTTATTCAGTATGCCTGGAACTGCCTGTATTTATTATGGAACAGAAATTCTTCTTGAAGGCGGTGACGATCCTGATAACAGAAGATGTATGCCATGGAAAGCAATTCAAAATGGTGACTATAAATGCGAACTTGAATTTTTTAAAAAGTTGATTGAGCTTCGCAAAACTCAGCCAGCACTGTTAAGCCACAATATGAAATTTTCTCACAATCCGGACAATCCAAGAATTCTAAAAATTACAAAAACCTCCGACGATGGATCAGAAATTCTTGATATTTACATCAACGGCAGCCAGGAACAATGCAAAATTTCTGCAGGAACTGTATTAATTTCCAGTGGATTAAAAGGAAAAATTCTAGCTCCAGACGGTTTGGCAATTGTTAAAAAGAACAGAAAAAAATAATTGTACCAAATTTTTTGATTCCTATTGACAATATCTATACCGCTCAGTATATTGTATACCGAACAGTATAGAATGTTATTCAATGGAGCCAGAAAATGGAATTAGAAAACGAAAACCGCACAAATATATTACAGAACGCATTAAAGCTGTTTTCTTCTAAAGGTTATGAAAACACAGGTGTTCAGGAAATTTGCCAGATTTCAGAAATCACAAAACCAACCCTTTATTACTATTTTGGAAACAAAGTGGGAATTTTACGGGCAATTATTTCTTCTATTGGCAGTCAATACAAAATTGCAATATCAAATGCTGCAGAATATAATCACGATCTTATTAAACATCTGGAAACCATTTTAAGAGCACAAATCAGTTTTGGCCTTCAATTCCCGGAATTTTTCAGACTCTATGTTTCAAGTAATGCAGCACCTGTTCAATCTGAATTTTTTGAAGAATTCAAATCCTTCAGAAACAACATTAAAATCATTTACGAAAATTTATTTATTCAAAGTGTAAAAGAATTTGGAAACATGAAAGGCTGGGAAAAATTATATTCAAAAGCTTTTCAATCAATCTGCGAATCAACTGCACTTTCTGTTTTAAACAACGAACTGGAAATTTCCGACCAGTTGATTTATCACATCATTAAAAGTTTTATTTATGGAATTGTTAACTAATTCTCTATAATCAATATAATAATTGACCTGGATGAAAATTTTCTCAAAGGGTCTTTTATATAAACTAAATCAATTTTAATGTATACCGAACGGTATGTATAAACTGGAGAACAAAATGAAACACAACATCACCGATTACAATTTTTACCACATTTATCCATTGGGAATGTGCGGCGCTCTAAAACAAAACGATTTTTCCCAGGCACCAGGAAATTGCATCAAAACACTTACATCAAAAATTGATTATCTCCTGGATTTAGGAATCAACGCAATTTACATCGGCCCACTTTTTGAATCAACAGCCCACGGCTACGACACAGTTGATTACTATTGGGTAGACCGCCGTCTTGGAACAAACGATGATTTAAAAAAATTTGTTAACGTCTGCCACCAGAATAATATTTGCGTAATTTTAGACGCTGTTTTTAATCACACTGGCCGAGATTTTTTTGCCTTCAAAGATTTACAAAACAATGGAATGAATTCCCAATATAAAGACTGGTACAAAAATGTAAGATTTGATCAGCGTTCTCCAATGGGCGATAATTTTTCTTACGAAAACTGGGCAGGCTGCAATGACCTTGTTAAGTTGAATGTAGACAATCCTCAGGTTCAGGAACATTTATTTGGGGCCGTAGAACACTGGATAAAAACTTTTAACATCGACGGATTAAGACTTGATGCCGCAGACGTGTTGAGTCCAAATTTCATGGAAAAACTCAGCATTTTTTGCCAGCAGAAAAAACCAGATTTCTGGTTGATGGGAGAAGTAGTTCACGGCGATTACAATAACTGGGCAAAACCAGGCAGACTTGATTCTGTAACAAATTATCAGATTTACAAAAGCTTGTGGTCTGCTTTTAACAGTGGAAACATGCACGAGTTAGGTTACAATTTAAACAGAGAAGTTGGCGATGGGGGAATTTATAAAAATTTCACACTCTACAACTTTTTGGATAACCACGACGTAAACAGAATTGCTTCAACTGTAACCAAACAGGAATATCTGTACCCATTGTATGGTCTTTTGTACACAATTCCTGGAATTCCAAGCATTTATTACGGCAGCGAATATGGAATAAGAGGAGTAAGAAATCAGTGGGGCGACTCAGAATTACGTCCATCTGTACCCCCTTTCTGTACCCATTTGCCAGAATTTGCCCGACCTGCAACAAATTCCAGCAGTTTACAAAAATTTATCCGCCAATTATCCACCATCAGAAAAGAATACAAGTCTGTGCGGAATGGTAATTACAAACAAATTGGAATAAATATGAAGCAGCTGGCGTTTCTTAGAAGCTATCAGGATGAGGTTGCAATAATTGCAGTAAATAGTGATTCTTCAACACAAAAACTCTCACTGAACAATTTCCCCACCGGCAATTATTATGATGCTTTAAACGACCAGTGGTTTACATCAGAACAATTAAAAAACATAGAAATCCCTGCTACATGGCTTAGAATTTTAATTAGGAAATAACAATCTGTACCTATAATCTGTACCCATAAAATAGCCGTAGACCCACAAATCTACGGCTTTTTTTTAATATATCACGTCGCCAAACAGCCTTCCAACAAGTTCAACCGCCATTAATGCTGTCTGATTTCTTACATCCAATACAGGATTTACTTCTACAATTTCTGCACTACCAACTGTTCCTAGATTTGCCATTTCTTCCATTAACAGAAGTGCTTCCCGATAATTTAATCCCCCCGGAAGTGGAATACCTGTTCCAGGTGCATACATTGGATCCAGAGCGTCCATATCAAAACTAACATGAACAACATCGCAATGAGTTTTAAAAAACAGTTTAACCTTTTTAAGAATTTCTGCAAAACCAAGCCGATCTATATCACTCATAGTCCAAGCAGTTACCCCAGCTTGCTTCATCAATTCCCGTTCACCTTTATCAATATCTCTTAATCCAACATAGCAGATATTTTTTGGATCGATTTTAACACCTTCTTTATATAAATTCACAAGTTCTGGAATTCCATATCCTGCACTGGCACTCAAACATTGCCCATGAATATTTCCTGTAGGAGAAGTTTCTGTTGTATTAAAATCGCCATGAGCATCAACATAAAGAATTCCCATTTTTTTCCCGCTTAATTTATATGCAGAACTTAACCCTGCAATTGTTCCCAACGCAATAGAATGGTCGCCACCAAGCACAAGAGGAAAGTCTCCATTATTTACGCAATTTTCTACAGATTGAGCAAGACTCGTACAAGCTTCTACAATAGGCCCCAAATATTTAGCCTTTGGATTTTCACCTACTTCTGCAAATTCCTGAGCCACTGCCTTACTGTCCATTTTCATAGGGCATTCATTTTTTGTAATTTCATGGCCAAGGGATTCAATTTTCTGTCTTAATCCTGCAAGACGTATTGCACTAGGTCCCATATCACTACCATGACGGCTGGCACCATAATCCAATGGCATTTCAAATATTTCTACATTCATACCTAAAATATAACGCTAAAAATTAAGAGAGGCAAGTTCAAATTTTTATTAAATATTCAATAAAAATCAATTTGTATATGGTTTTTTTCTATTTAATTGGTTATAATTTAAATATTCCAAATATGGGAGAAATATTATGGCCAAAAGTAAAGTAAGTACAGAAAAAGAAGAAGTTAAAAAGACTTCAAAAAAAGTTGAATCAAAATCAACTGCAAAAACTAAAAAAACAAGCTCAACAACAAAATCAACTGCAAAAAGCACAAAATCCGAAAAAGCTTCTGCAAAATCAATTGCTTCAGAAAAAACAGCAAAAATTTCCAGTGCAGAAAAAATGGAATTTGAAATTGAATGTGAAAAAATGAGCACACTTGTTCAGAAACAAAGAGATTTCTTTGCAACCGGAACAACAAAATCAATTTCATTTAGAAAACGTCAGCTTACTATTCTTTACAATACAATTAAAAGACATCAGAACGATATTCTGGAAGCCCTTCGCCTTGATTTGTGTAAAGGAAAATTTGAAGCTTTTGCCTGCGAAATTGGTCTTACATTATCAGAAATTTCTCACGTAAAACGTCACCTCAACAAATGGTCAAAACCAAAAAGCTGCCACCAGCCTATTACAACCTTACTTTCAAGTGCAAAACTTTATCCAGAACCATATGGTGTTACTTTAATCATGAGTCCCTGGAATTATCCATTCCTTCTTACTATGGAACCACTCATTGCATCTCTTGCTGCTGGTAACTGTGCAATAGTTAAACCTAGCCGTTACAGTAAATACACAAGCGAAATGCTGCAGAGAATCATTAAAGAAGCATTCAACAAGGAATATGTTTCTATTGTTACTGGCGGACACATTCAGAATCAGGCATTACTTGAACAGAAATTCGATTACATTTTCTTTACAGGAAGCAAAACTGTTGGAAAAATCGTAATGGAAAAAGCTTCAAAATATCTTACTCCTGTTACTTTGGAATTAGGTGGAAAAAGCCCAGTAATTATTGATAAATCTGCAAACATTAAACTTGCTGCAAAAAGACTTGTCTGGGGAAAATTAATCAACGCCGGACAAACATGTATTGCTCCAGATTACATCATGGTTCACGAATCACTTAAAAAACATTTGATTACTGCATTAAAAGAAGAAATTACAAAGCAGTACACAGAAGAACCTTTAAACAATCCGGACTATCCAAAAATCATTAACCAGAAACATTTTGAAAGACTTAAAGGACTTGTTCCAGAAGCAAAATGTGATCCTACAACAAACAAAATTTCTCCAACAGTTATAGACTTAGGTGAACTTGGTTCTAAAACAGCTAAATCTCATCCTCTCATGCAGGAAGAAATTTTTGGACCATTCTTCCCCATAATGAGTTACAATGATTTGAACGCTGTTATTAAACATGTTAACAGTGGGGATAAACCTCTTGCACTTTATTTATTTGCTAATAATAAAGAAGTTGAAAACAAAATAATCAAAAATATTTCCTATGGTGGAGGTTGTATTAACGACTGTATTGAACACATTATTTCAAGCAATACACCATTTGGTGGCGTTGGCGAAAGCGGAATGGGTTGCTACCACGGAAAATTTGGTTTCGACACATTCAGCCATTACAAAACAGTTATGAAAAAATCTTCAATAATTGAATTAGACATGATTTATGGTCCCCACAAAGATGAAGTAGGAATCCTTAAATATTTCATGAAATAAATAATTCATAAGTTTAAAAATTTGAAAGGGTTGTCCAAGAAATTAGTAGCATAGCGTCATCCTTACGCAGATGTGTCATCCTCCCGCAGACGTGTCATCCTTACGCAGATGTGTCATCCTGAACTTGTTTCAGGATCTCTCTTGCAAAGAGATTCCGGATCAGGTCCGGAATGACAGAGGCTTAATACTTTTGGGCAACCCCTTTTTTCTATTTAAAAATTTCCTTCTTATGAAAATTGCCTAGTTCCTTTAACAAACTATCGGTAGTTAACAAAGGATTTTTTGATTTATATTCCTTCAAATCAATAGAAAACCTGTTCATGCTAAAATGCTGAAAAACTAACAACCGTTCGTAACAACCATTTGGTAGTTCAACTAACCATCGTTTTAATTCATTTCTATACCCTAAAAACAGGCCCTTTTCCTTTAATTCACTATATCCAACAATCCACAAACTAACGTTCGGAAGTTTACTAACCAATTCTGCAGTTTTACGAGCCATCCACAATTGGCTTTCTTCTATCAACTTTTTTACCTCAAAACTACCGTTAGTTAATAAATATTTTAAATGTTTTGTCTTAGCAGTGTGAACCGGTGTTTTATTCAATATAATAACATTTTTTCTAAAATCTATTTTTAACTCAGGATTATTTTTAAAAAAACTGTCCCCAAGTTTTCCAGCCTGGCCAACCAAATATTTTTGATTTTTGTCTAATTGTTCATCTTTGCCAGGATTGTCGCCAATTACAATTAATTTGATTTCACTTTCGGCAGTAATCTCATCCAATGATTTGTTATAAACCACAGTGTGTTCAATGGAATATTCTGGAGTATCAAAAGCGGCAGCCTGTTTCTGCAAAATTTTTAACTCGTTTCCAAATTGATTTTCCCAATGGTTACAGAGTTTTTTATATTGATTTCTAAAATTGCAAAACACTTCCCATTCTAAAACAGTCATGGGCACCTCATTAAAATTCCATTTGATTTTTTTCCACTGGTTGAATCAAAAAAATTTTCAAGTATACAATATTCTTCAAATCCATAATCACTGTAAATTTTTTTTGCACCTTTCCAGTTTTCATTTACAAGCAAAACCTTCTGCTTTACTTGAGGAAATTTTTCCTGAATTTTATTAATACATTCACCGAATAAAAATTTTCCCAAACCTTTACCACGATATTCCGAACTAACCGCAATTGAACTTATATACAATGTATTACCATCAACATTATGCAACTTAGCCGCTGAATGTCCTAATAAAAAATAATCAGAAGCTTCTTCTTGCTCCGGAATTTTATTCCAGATTTCACTTGCAAAATATCCAGCAATTTTTTCCTGAGAATTTTTCTGCTCAACTAAAACAAAAAAGCCCGCTGAAAAAGTCAGCAGGCGATCTTCAAACACTTTAATATTTTCAGCAATTCCAGGAATAAATGAATTGTTTTCTACTTCCATAATTCCTGGTAAATCGCTGAGATTAGCTGTTCTTACAATCATTTCTTTTCTTCAACGTGAAATTTACTGTCTGTGATTCTGTATGTTACTTTAACAGTTTCATCAGGAAGCTTTTCTTCGTTCTTTTTTCCAACGCTAAAGAATGCCATTACACCGTTTGTTGCTTTAGAAATTGGAGCAATGTTTGCAATCAGTTTTGTTCCATTACAAGAAACATCCCATTTGCCGTTAGAATTTTTTTCTACTCTAATTGAATTAACTTGATCGTATCCTTTTACAATAGCACCATTTTCATAAAAGTAAGCGGTTCCGGAATTGTTTTCTTCTACGAGATCTGTATAAGCTCCACCCATACATTTATAGCAGGCATATTCACCATCAGTGTTAATTTCAAAACGAATGTAATTATTCAATTTTCCATCTGAAGTTGGTTTTGAGTAACCAAAAATCATTCCATAAGCTGCCTTCTGATAACCAGCAGATTTTTTAAATTCACTTTCAATCATGTCAAACTGACCAAGTTCTGGTGTTGTAAAAAAGTAACCGCAGTTTTCCTGATCTCTAAGTTCTGCAACAGCCCAATCAGTTGTTAATTTTGAAACTTCTTCAGTTGTACCACAAGAAACAAAACAAAAAGCTGTAACGCCAATTGCCAAAAGTGTAGAAATTACCTTTTTCATTTTTTCCTCTCTTTTTAAATTCCTTAAAGAATTTAAATCTATTATCAATTATAATAAATTTTTTATTCATTGTCATCAACTTTTGTATAATCCCAATTATGTTTAGGATATCGGCCTTTCATTTCTTTGCAAATTTCTGGCCATGTATTTTTCCAAAAATTTTTCAAATCGTTTGTAATCTGCAAAGGTCTTCTTGCCGGTGAAAGAAGTTTTAGCAGAACAGGAACACCCAATATTTCCGGAGTATCCATTATTCCAAAAATCTGTTGAATTATTATTTCTAATACAGGTTGAATTTCCTGGCCCTTTTGCTCATAGGTTATTTTTCGCTTACGACCGTTAGTAAGTTGCAGCTCAAAGGGAACAGTTTTATCCAATCTGGCCCCATCTAAATACCAGTATAATGCTTCAAACACAATATTTGTGGTTACAGATTGACCATTAACGAACGGTAGTAGCCACTGAGAAGCAGATTTGTTTAAATTTTCCACCTTGTAAACATACGAACAATCGTTAGTCTGTTTTCCATAATCTTCTGGAGAAGCTTTTAACTGTTTGGTTTTTTAGAACAATGAGTTAAACTTCTTGTTATGCGATTTTGCTATAAGCGTTTAAGAATATTATTATAGTAAGTTTTGTTGATTTCAAAACCTATATATTCCCGATTCAGATTTTTTGCTGCAACTAAAGTTGTTCCACAACCACAAAAAGGATCTAAAACAACTTGTTTTTCTTTAGTAACTAATTTAATCAATATTTCCATTAATGAAACAGCTTTTTGTGTAGGGTGTAATCCTCTATCAGAAGCTTCGGTTTTTACTTTTAATATATTGGAACAAATTTCAAGACCAGAATTTAGCGTATCGGATTGCTTTAATGCAGCTTCATTATAACCGCCTACTTCATAATTAATTATGTTATCAGTAAGTGTTCCTCCGATTGGATACGGTTTCATAAACCAAAGTATGGGCTCAAAAAGGGGTCTTAGATTTCCAATTTTCCAACCTTCCCATTTTTGAGAATTTTCAGTGTCATTTCTCCTGTCAAAAACACAGCTTACTCTTTGTGCGCGATAAGCAGCTGCATCTTTTTCCCAAGAAATCATATCTTTAAAAATAAAGCCTGAATCTTCCATGGCACATATGCAACGATGAGCCATTCTTCTACCTGCGAAAATAAAACAACTTGCACCGGGTTTTAATACTCTATACCAATCAGGAGCCCATTTTAAACACCATTCATAATATTCTTTTGAAATTTTCTTATCTGCTTCGGACCAGCCATTTAAAGGCTTACCACGACTTTTAAAAACGGTACTTTTTGCTTGTGCAGGACTAGAACCCAACAAGGCACTGTTTGTATTATTATGAAGAACATCCCATTCATCATAATTAATTCCATACGGAATATCAGAAAGAATAAGATGAATTGATTCATCATCAAGAGTCTTTATTAATTCGAGAGAATCTCCAAGTTCAACTCTGTTCATCGACATCTCCTAAACTTGACAGATAAGAATTAATTACAGAAATTTTCTCTTCTAATTTTGTTTCTTTTATCAATTCAGAAATTGCTTGTTCATGCGTATATTTTTTTATTTCTTCTATTTTATCTTCGCAATAGGCAAGTTCCAAACTGCCACGTTTTACAATAATCAATTTTTGCTCTTTTAAAAGTTTTAAGAATGAAGAAATATCCATACCTAATTTTTTTGCTACAAAAGAATTGATTTTAGGAAGGAAACAACATTTTGCATTTTCATAAGAAATCTTAGAATCCCTGACAAGCATTGATGAGCTATTCCAAATTGTTTCTAGAGAAAAATTTTCATTTTCAGAAATGTTATTATCCAAGAGAATTGAAATATGTTCCCATGCAAATAAACATACATTGTCGTCCAAAGCCGTTTTATATATTTGACTCTCTGATTTCGGATATTGAAAGTACGGAGAGACTAAAACTGCATATTCATTTTCTTCCCCACGCCAATTACTTAAAGCAGCTACCTTAAAATCCTTTTGATTTTTAGCTGTTCGACTCATTCTAAAGCATTTTGCATCAGCAACTAAACTATATTTATGATATAAACTCTCTGCAATTACATCTGCACTGTCGGCACGTTCTGCTACAGCTTTTGATTTTAGTCCTAACATTCTGAAACATCGTGCCAAAATAACATCAGAAGATTTCGAAAAGAGTTTTTCTTCAGAGGAGCTTGCTTTTATACATTCTGGAATAGTTCCGATTTCTTTTACGATTATTTTAATATCATTATCAGATAAGGAATCTACATATTCAATAACTTTCTTCGTCTGTTCCTTAAAAGAACCGTTGTCTGAAAATTCTAAGATTTTATTTAAGAAGTTCTGAAACATATTTTCTCCCAACTTTTTAAATATATCAAATTTTACAAAAAATTTATATAGCTAAAGTCCATATTATAGAATTTCCAAACAAGCGCCTCAAGTAGCGGGCGTCCACATAACAATTTTTCCGTAGCAGGTATTTAATGACTTGTTGATTTTTTAGTTTCCTGATTAAATTTAATCTCTTCTTTTTCCACCGAATGTAAATTCAAAAAATCAACTGCACATTCAAGAACAAGATTCATTAAATCACTTCTCAAAATTTCTGGTGGCGTTTCTGCAATTCTTTTATCACATTCATTCCAAAGGCGAACACATTTTCCTGGCCCAACACGTCCCGCTCTACCTTTCCTCTGTTCTGCGCTAAACACACTTTCTACACGGGTTTCCAAAGTTTCCATTCCAATTTGAGGATTAAAATAATTTATCCTGCTATAACCGGAATCAATTACAACTTAGAATAGCTTCTGTTAAAAATATTTAATTTTGTATTTTCATTTAAGCAATTTTCTAAATGCATTCGATAGCCACAAGTCTGCCTTATTTATTAGAGCAAAAGGAATTCCTGTTGATTTTCCTGCAGCAGTTTGTGCAGTCAAAATTAGAAATTTTGAAGGTGAATTGATTAATTTTTGAACTATATTATCTAAAAAACTACTAATCGGTAAGTCCAATATTTCCTGGGGATAACTCATAATATTCTACTAACTAACGTTAGTTTTTCTCCTTAAAACAAGCTAACAATCGTTCATCAACTGATAAAATTATATCTTTTTTGGGGGTTTGCCCCTTATTTTGCAATAACGAAAGGTAATTAAACACTTTTCCAAGAAATTTACCATAACTAACGTTCGTTAACATATTGTTTTTTAAGAGACTTTTAGAAATCAACAACATTCCACACAGAACACAACTTCTTCTTATTCCAGTAATCAATGCCAGATCTGTAACCTTTATTTTCCAGAAAGAGAAAATTACTTTGCCATAAGGGTTCAGACAGCTGAACAAACATATAAAAACTGTAACTATTATCAATGAGGCCAGATTTATTTTATTTTTTAGAAGGATATTTAATAGCAGAAAGATTAAAACAATCGCAATACTTACTATATAATTTTTATAAAAAACTAGAACCAATAAAGAAATACTGCAAATCAATATCCAAAGAATCGACTTAAAATTAATTTTAATACTTTTTCCACCATTTGTGGATAAGTTCACATTTTGTGGAAAACTTTCCAATTTGTTCAAAAAATATTGATTATACCACTTAGATTTATTAACAAACAGTTCAGAGAAAATTCCAAGAAGAATCCCACTTATAAAACCACTAATTAAAATTAAAGGTGACAGATATTTAACATTATTCCCAAACATAATATACTTGGAGCAAAGGATCAAAGTTAAATTGTTTGCCAGGGCACCTATTAAGCTTGTACCAATCAGTGAACTCCGCTTGCTGTTGATTCCGTAAAAAACCCACATTACAAGCCCGCTGGAAATTGATGCCAAAAGACTAAAGATAAATACATAACTAAAAAGAGTGCCACCAATAATTGCACCGCAAATAATTTTTGCAAGCACAATTTTTACATAATCCAAAAATTTAACTTTTCCCAGGCAGATTATTACAGGAAGATTTGCTAAACCAATTTTAATAAATGGCAGCGGTTTTGGAATAGATAATTCTACAGCTGATAAAAACATAGAAAGAGCAACAAAAAAAGGTAAATTAATTGAAAACTTTTCATCACTATTCATTCAATTTTCCTAGGATAAAATAAAAGACTACCAACCGTTAGTAATTATTAACAACCGGTCAGTAGTCTTTATAAATCATTATATTATAACAAATTAGATAAATAAACGAACGTTAGTTGATTAATTAAATTCAACAAGTTCGATATCAAATATCAAATATTCGTTAGGACCAATACCAGCCTGAGGAATACCGTTTTCGCCATAAGCAAATTCTGGTGGAAGAACAACAGTTCTCTTTTCGCCAGCCTTCATATCCTGTGTCATTAGATCGTAACCAATAATCATCTGTCCCTGTGCTGTTCCAAAATCAAGTGGAGCTCCTCCATGACGTTCAGATGCATCAAAGATTTCACCATTTACAAGTTTTCCTGTATAAAGTGTTGAAGCAAATTTTGCAGGACCACATTTTTCGCCGCTACCTTCTTTTGTAATTTTATACATAATTCCACTTGCATCTTTTTTATAATCTGCAAATTTCTTTTCTGCGACTGCCGCTTTGTCTGCATAAGCTTTAACTGCATTGCTGTGGTTTGCTTTAAGCTGATCAACATAGGCCATATACTTCTTTGCAACTTCTTCCATTTTTTTACGAGCAGCTGCAAGTTGTCTTTCTTGAGCAGTTGAATTTAATTCATTCCATTTTTCCTGAGTTGCTTCAAATGCTTCTGCTTCTGCACCCTGGCGATAAATTTTAACAAAATTAATTTTGTCACCCTGCTTTACAGAATCAACAACTTTTTGGCTGTCTTTATCAACTACTTTACCAAAAATTGTATGCTTTCCATTAAGCCAATCAGTTGGAACATGTGTAATAAAGAACTGACTTCCGTTTGTGTCTGGACCAGCATTAGCCATTGCAAGATATCCCGGACCATCAAATGAATATTTATCACACCATTCATCAGCAAATTTATAACCTGGACCACCAGCACCTGTGCCCTGTGGGTCGCCACCCTGAATCATAAAGTCAGCAATTACACGGTGGAATTTAAGTCCATCATAAAATTTTTTTCCTTTTGCTGCATCCAAAGTTCCTTCTGCCAAACCAACAAAGTTAGTTACAGTTAAAGGTGTATCTTTGTAAAACAATTCAAGTGCAATGTCTCCACTAGAAGTAGACATAACACAAAACAAACCATCTTTACCAGCAAAAACTTTTTCTTTGCTCATACTTTTACAACCTCCGAAATTTAAAAGCACAGCACCTAAAATTGCTGCACAAAAAATTTTTTTCATATTTCCTCCTGACAGTTAAAAATCAACTTACCACTGCTTAAAAAACCACTTATAAATGGCATCCAAACGTGTGCTAAAAGATTCATTCAACTGACCTTCAAACATTGCAATTTTTGGTGTTACTGCACGACATAAAAGATAAACCATAAGATCATCTCCACAATCGGTTACAAGAACACTAATACGCAAATTATTTGCATTAATTGCACGAATTGGACCTTTACTTACAGGTGTTACACATTTAAAACCGGCAAAAATTTCATTTTCACTCTGGCTATATGTTAAATCGTAAATCATTTCTCCAAACGAATTGTCTTCCTGCAGACAGTAAATTTTTTTTCCATCTGCAGAACCTTCCAAATCATCTGCAATTTTTAATTTATCCTTTGTATTATTGATTGTGTATGCTCTCTTATACAAAGTCTTAACTTTTTTTGCAGTTGAAGAATAATATTCCAATCCTTCCATTTTACTAACAGCTCTAAGAACTTTTGAAGCAGCGTTGATTGTTACTTTTGAACCATCTCCGCCGTCTAAATCTTTCTTAGAAACCAGATATAAATTTTCTGTAAAATATACAGGTTTTTCTTCTGTTGATGGCCAGAATTCAACTGCTTTTTTTGCCATTGAAGTGTTAGGGAAAAGGCCTGGTGCCAATTCTGGTTTATTAAAAACAGATCTTTCAAGCTTTCCCTTTGCTTTTAACTGTGAATATACCTTTTCACTCACAATTTTTTGGGCATCTAAAGCAAAAATTCCTGAGCAAACAACGCCAAAACAGATACTTGTAATAATTTTTTTCATATCTGCCTCCAGATGATTTATTAGCGAACGCCTTTATAAATTACACGTACCTGCTTATATAAACCATCTCCTTCGCTTTTGGTTTCAACATCTGGAATATCATTTAATGTTGTATGAATAAGTCTTCTTTCAAACGGATTCATTTTTTCAAGCAAAATTGATGTATGACTTGAACGAACTTTGTCTGCTGTATTGTATGCAAGTCGAACAAGGCTTTCTTCACGGCGAATTCTGTAGTTTTCACTGTCAAGGATTACACGAACATCTTCCCGGCCAAGGTGACCAGCATAAACATTTGCCAAAAGCTGCATTGCATCAAGATTTTTACCTTTTCTACCAATAAGGATAGAAGAACTTTCGCTTGTAAGTCTAAGCCCGATTTTTTTATCTTCTCTGAACATTACATCAACTGTACATACGTAACCCATTTTTGTAATCAATTCTTGAACAAATTTTAGAAGCTTTTCTTCAAATTCGTCCTGTGGCATTGGATTTGCTGTAATTTTTGGATTACTTGCCATTACAGTTGCATTTGGAACTTTACCTTCAAATTCTGGACTTACATGATCAGCTGAATCAACTGTATGAACACGAATTTTTACAAATCCTTTTTTGAATAAACTTCCCTTCTGAGTTTCCATAATTTCTACATCAAACTGATCTTTTTCGAGACCAAGTTCAATTGCTGCATTTTCAATTGCTTCTTTTTCTGTTTTCCCTTCAAATTCGTAAATCATTTTGAACTCCGATTATCTAGTTTTTTTCTTTCCACCTTTGAACTTAAGTTCGTTGGCGTTTACTTTTAATTCATTTGCTGCAAGTTTTGCTTTTTTATTTTTAACAATTCCATTAATTACAAGCTGCTGAACAATCTGAATAATGTTACTTACTGCCCAATACAAAAGAAGACCAGAAGCCATATTGTAGAATAAGAAGAAGAACATAATCGGCATACCGTACATCATCATATTCATCTGCATCTGATTTCCACCAGTTTGTCCACCGTACTGCGTAATTTTTCCGTTAAACAACTGACTAAAAGTATAAACTAATGGAAGAATACGCAAATTGTTCTGTGTAAATCCAGAAATAATTGGAATTTTCTTTTCCCATGACCAGATACTGTCACCAATAGAAAGGTCATCAATCCAGCCTTTAATAAAGCTTGCACCACGGAATTCATAGTAATTATTGAATACACTATAAAGTGCAAAAATAATCAGCATTTGAATAATCATTGGCAAACATCCACTTGCTGGATTGTAACCAACCTGTTTGTAAAGCTTCATTGTTTCTTCATTCAACTTTGTAGGATTATCTTTATATTTTTCCTGAAGAATTTTTACCTTTGGCTGAATTTCCTGCATCTTGATTGAACCAGTTGCAGTTTTAAGATTCAACGGGAACAAAACAATCTTTATTAAAATTGTAAGAAGGATGATTGCAACACCCCAGTTCTTTGCAAGTTTATAAAGCATTTCAAGAATCCATTTAAGTGCAATTTCAATTGGCCACAAAAGTGAACTTGTCTGCTGTGCCTGATTCAAATTAAGACCACTTAAACCCCATGAATTTTTTTCTGCATTGTTATATGCAATCAATTCTTTTTCATGACGTGGTCCAATATAAACATAGTATGTATCTGTAACACTATTTGTTTCAAAGGCCTTACGTGTCAAATAAATCTGAGCATTTCCAGACTGCCCATAATTTTTTGTAGATGACTTAACCATTTGATTCATTGAATTGGCGTTAACTGGATAAACCAATGTAGAAAAATATTTTCCTGTAACACCAGCCCATGTAAATTTTTTATTAAACACTTTATCAGAAATTGGTTTCCGATATTTTTTTGTGCCATTACAAGAAACATACTGACGAATATCAGTTTTGTCTTTTGCATTTATCTTTGGCCCAATCTGTGGAGCTGTTCTTAAAGTATATGCTGCATCATTAATATTAAAGCCGTCACCACTTTCACCATTATCGATTGAAACATCAAGTTTGAACAAATAATCATCTTCTTTAAAAGAATATCTTTTTGCAACCTGGAAATTTTTTACATTTCCTTCTGCATCTTTTCTTGAAAATTCTTTTACAAATCCGATTGTATAATCATCGATTTTTATAACATTGAATTTTTCGTTAATAATTGAATTGTCGGCATTTCCTAAAGAAAGAGCAAATGCTCTGTTAACTTCAGAAACGTTTGTTACCATTTCAATTTCTTCTGTTTCGTTTTCTTTTGTATTGAAAATTTTATAGCTAACAATATCACCACCTTTATTAGTGAATGTTACTTTTGCTTTTTTTGTTTCAATTACAAAATTTTCTTCCGGAATGTTATCACTTGTTTTTCCAATTGATACAAGTGAATCCTTTTCTGTTGATTCTTCAACAATTTCAGACTTTGTAGCTGCCTGAGCCTGTTTCTGAGCTTCTGCCTGTGCTTTCTGTTTTGGAAGAACATATTTTGTCTGGTAAAATAATGATCCACCTAAAACTAATGTAGAAAGAACAATAGCAATGATACTGTTTTTATCCATTTTTCTTTCCTTTTGATTATAGAAAACAAATCAAGGAACCGGATCTTCACCACCTTTAGCAAATGGATGACATCTGCAGATTCTTTTAATTGCTAACCATAATCCTTTTATTGGTCCATATTTTTTGATTGCTTCCAGGGCATATTGAGAACAAGTTGGCCTATACCTGCATGCCGGTGGAAAAAGAGGAGAAATACAAACTTGATAGAATCGAATAGGAATAGTCAATATTTTGATAAAAAAATTACTTATTCCTTCAATAATTCTGCTTTTGTGCATAAAGTTCTAAATTGATCACACCGCGAGTGGAACGAATCATTTCCGGGGTACACTAGAAAAAGCATATCGAACCCGGTGTTCAGGTGTGGTTTTAAAGATCTATATATTTCACGGCTATAGCGCTTAGATTGATTTCTTTCTACAGCATTTCCATATCCGCGGGGCAAAGGAAACCCAACTCTATTAAAGCCCAGTTCATTAGTCATCCAGAACAATTTTGCTCCTTTAATGCTTACCTTTTGCCCTTGTTTGAATATTTTTTGGATGTCTACAGGACGTTTTAAATGTTCAACACGTTTAAATCGTCCTGTTATTAACAAGTCTGTATCCATCCTGCCGAAAATTAATACTTTTTCTTTTCGTCACAAACAGACAACTTTTTGCGTCCTTTTGCTCTTCTGCGTGCCAAAACTTTGCGTCCGCCTTTTGTTGCCATACGTGCGCGGAAACCGAATTTTCTATTGCGCTTTACTTTACTTGGCTGATATGTACGTAACATAATTTACAACTCCTATAAATTAATTTTTTTTCCAAAAAGTAGTGGGTTAAAATATATCACTTTTTTTAAGAATTGGTCAATCAGAACAATCTAAATTCATATCATATTTTCAAACAGTTTCTTAATTTCGGTAGGAATTTCTGCATTTTTACGAAAGGGCGTGTTTTTTTCAATTAATTCAACTTGTTTTTCTAAGCTTTTTTTTATTTCTTTTTCATTATTAACTTGAATATTGTAAACTTCTTTTGGCACATAAGTTTTAGTATCAAACACATTTTCTTTTTGACCAGATAATTTTATTGCAATATTTTTAATATCAAGATTGCTACATTCTTTTTTTAATCCATTCAAAATATATTTTTTGTGCAAATGCAATAGTTGAGTCCAGCCAGGATGATCAGTTTCCAATATTAGAATTCCTTTTTTTAAATCAATTATTTTTGTATGAGATGCTAATTTTTCTCCCTGATTTGGAAATTTTTCTTCATCAAAGCTTTTAATTGAAACTAAAATTTTATTAAGGGCTTTTGCAAGATTGTTACTGTTTTCTACTTCATTTACTGATATATTTTGAAAAATCCCGGTTATTATTTTACCCATGTCTTCAATATTTTTATTCTCATCATTCATATTTTAACCACCTTCCTTCAGAGATTTTGTACACCGATGTTTGTTCAGTTTTATACTGATCGTAAGGTTCACCAGGTAAAAAAGTACAAAACAATTGTTCATAATCCGGCAAAAGATGAGTTAATTTTTTTCTTTTAGTAGGATCCAGTTCCAGCATTACATCATCCATTAGCAAAACTGGTTTATTTCCTGTAATTTGAGTATAAAATGTTGCCTGAGCAGTTCTCAATAGCAAAGCAATTAATCTCCTTTGACCTGTTGATGCTGTTGGAATAAATAATTGATCATTTCTCGTAAAAATTATTTTATCTCTATGAGGTCCACTCATCGTTGTTTGACGAATTTTATCAACTTCTCGTTTTGTTACTAAAATATTTATAACATCTGCAAGATTTGGTGTCAAATTTTCATTAGTTTTATCTTTCCAGCTAGGTTCATATTTTATTTTCACGCCATCAATGCCAGTTACCCGTTGATACAAATCCCCAAAAATCTGATTAAACTGAAACACGGCTTTTTTTCTTTTTTCTTGAATTTCAATTCCATTTTGAGCAAGTTGAAAATCCATTGTTTCAAGAAGTTCATATTTTTGTTCTTTTAATAAAATATTTCTGGATTTTAAAATTTTTTTATATCTTCTAAGAACATCGATGTACAAAACGTCATACATGCTTAATGACTGATCAATAAAAAATCTTCGACGTTCTGGTTCACCAATTGCAAAATCCAAGTCATCATGACTGTAGAGAACACAAGGCATTGTATTAACCAGTTCTTTTCTGTCTTTTAAAAATTTTCCGTCTTTTTCTATTGTTTTGTGACCATTTTCCAAAACAATTTTTGTTGTGTGAGATGATGAATTCTGACTTTTATAAAAAGCATACAGACTAAGAGAATTTTCACCAATTTTGATTACTTCTGCATCATTTCTAGTGCGAAAAGAATTTCCATAAGATGAATAATACAGCGCTTCCAGTAAATTACTTTTACCCTGACCATTTTCACCAGTAAAATAAACCTCTCGCGAAGAGAGGTCTATTTGGTCGTTTTGTAAATTTCTGAAATTATATGTATGTAAAGAAAGAAACGGCATCCTATTCTGACTGAATTGGCATAATAATATGTGAATAGAAAGATGCTGGTTCAGAATGAAGAGTTACAGCTTTCCTTTCATCAGAAAATTCAAATACAACATATTCACTTTTGATTTCTTTCAATGGTTCTTCAATATATTGCAATGACAAATTGATTTTAAGATTGTTACCTGCATAGCGGCAAGGAATTTCAACTTCTGAGCTACCATAATCAATATTGAATGCAGACAATTTAAGATTACCTGGTTCAAGATTAAAATTGATTCCTTCTTTCTTTGTTTTAATCATCTGAGAAAGCATTCTAAGAGAACTTACAAGATCATCTTTTTTAACCTGGAACTGATTTGGCTGGTCTTTTGGAATTACAGATTCATAATTTGGGAAAAGTCCATCAATAAGAACTGCACTGAATTTGTAATCTGCAAACTGGAAGAAAATCATTTTTTCTACAACAGAAACATCAATTTCTCCTTCTTCAGGAGCATGTTTCATAATAATATTTAAAATCTTTGGATGTACAATTGCTGATGGAAAATCATTTACTCCTGCCAAAAGAGGCTGTCTTGCAATACTAAGTCTGCGTCCGTCTGTTGCAACAAGATTTAAATATTCACCTTTCTTTTCAAAGTAAACACCATTCATAAAAAATCTTGTCTGGTCGTCACTTACTGCAAATTGAGTCTGACGAATCATATCTTTAAATTCTTTAGATGAAATTTTGAAGTAAGGAAGGTTTTCGCCAGAAGAAAATGTTGGGAATTCCTTTTCACTCATTGTCTTTAATTTAGTAGTTGATTTTTTACCAATTGGACGGATAACAGAAATCAAATTATTATTATCTTCATTTTTAATCTGACTAAATTCAATTTCACCAGTATAATCCATTGAGCTTAGAATTGAATTGAATTTATCACAGTAAATTGTTGTTGATCCTTCTTCTTCAATAGTAATAGGCATTACACCTTCAAAATTTAATTTTGAACCATCAGTTGCTTTGATTGTAAGCATGTTATCTTTTGCAATCAGCAGAACATTAGAAAGAATTGTTCCTGCACTTTTGCTATTGATGATTTCCTGCGCTACAGAAATTTTTTTCTGCATCAATTCTTTGTCAAATGTAAATTTCATTTTGTTATCCCCTTATTATATATAAATTTATAAATTTAATAGTAGTAATAATAAGGCATGTGAATTTGTGGAAAACTATCTCCAAGCCTTATTTTATATGGTTTTCTAATGTGTAAAACTTTTTGTTTGAATTCACATTAAATTCACTTTTCCACCGGATTTAATGTTTTCAACAAGTTTTCCACATGATTATATCATATTATTAACTGAATGTCTTGTTTTAAAACAGTTAATTTTTTTAGTTAAACCTGTTATCTTTAATTTCTCTCATTAATAATTGTATTGTTGCATTTAATTGTGAATCAACTTTTATTGCATTTTCTATTTTTTCGTAGCTGTGCATAATTGTTGTATGATCACGGCCGCTGAATTCATTTCCTAAATCAACAAATGAATATTCTGTTAACTGTCTTGCAATATAAATAGCGATATGTCTTGGTGTTGCTAATTTTTTGTCTCTTTTAGGACCTTTTAATTCACTTGTTGTAATATTATAGTGATTTGCAACAACTTTTTGTATTAAATCAACTGTAATACTTCCACTTATTGGCTGACTTAAAATATCTCTACATGCATCCTGGGCTAGTTCTATTGTTAACTGTTTTCCGGTCATTTCTGCATAAGCAATCATATTTTTCATACAGCCTTCAAGATCACGAACACTTGTTTGACAATTTAATGCAATATATTCAATAATTTTTTGTGGCATTGTTTTGTTTGCTAGTTCAAGTTTGCGTAAAATAATTGCACAACGAGTTTCAAAATTTGGCAAAGTCAAATCGGTACTAATTCCACTTGTAAATCGGCTAGTAAGTCTGCTTTCAAATCCTTTAAGCTCACTAATTGGACGGTCACAAGTAAATACCATTTGTTTTTTATTGTTGAATAATTCCTGGTATGTATAGAAAAGTTCCTGCTGAGTTCCATCTTTTTTAAGAAGCTCATGAATGTCGTCAAAAAGAAGGACATCAAGTTTTCTGTATTTTGATTTGAATTTTTCTATTTCTGACTGACCTTTTGCAGTAGAATTTACATAATCACTGATAAATGTTTCACCACGGATATAAGCAATTTTCATTTTTCCATTGCTTTCTTTATAAATATAATTTCCGATTGCCTGCAAAAGATGGGTTTTTCCTAAACCTACTCCGCCATAAATTAAAACCGGGTTGTAAGCTTTTCCAGGATTTTTTGCTACGGCCATTGCAACATTGTATGCAAAAATTGAACTTTCTCCGGAAACAAAGCTTTCAAATGTCATAGATTCATCTAATTGAGGATGTTTTTTAAGTTGAATTTCTGAATTTTCGTTATTTGAATATGAAATTTCATTTAAATTTGCAAAATTTTCCACATTATTTTGAATTTTTTCCTGAGGAACTTCATTTTCTTCTTCTGGAATTTTAAATGATTCTTTTGAACCAATTTTGTTTTTTAAAATTACAGGTTGTCCACAAAATTCTTGGATTTTATTTTGAATTTTTGAAATAATTTTTTTATCGTTCATCATTTTCCACATGAAATTTGATGGAACTTCTACTGTAATTTCGTTTTTATTATCTTCCACATAGTTTATTCTGAACCATGTAGTAAATTCATCTTCCAATCCTTGAGAAATATATTCATTTTTTATCTGGTTTAATGCTTCGTCCCAGAATACTTTAAAATTTTGTGATGACATAGTTTGCCTATTATATCTTAACTTTACTTTTTGTTTCAATATGGGTATAATATAGTGCTTTTAATATACTATAATATTAGAAGAAAATTTTCAAATTTTGGGGATAATTTAATGAGCGATCAGTATGGAGCAAGTAATATCCAAGTACTTAAAGGACTGGAAGCTGTACGTAAAAGACCTGGTATGTACATTGGGTCAACAGGTCCAAAAGGTTTACATCATCTTGTTTATGAAGTTGTTGATAACTGTATTGATGAAGCCATGGCCGGTTATTGTAAAAATATCACTGTTGCTTTGGAATTGGATGATATTTGCCGTGTTGAAGACGATGGACGTGGTATTCCAGTTGATATTCACCCTACTGAAGGAATTTCTGCTCTTGAATTAGTTTTAACAAGACTTCACGCCGGTGGTAAATTTGATAAATCAAACTATAAAGTTTCTGGTGGTTTGCACGGGGTTGGTGTTTCTTGTGTTAATGCTCTTTCTGATTGGCTTGAAGCTACTGTTTACCGTGATGGAAAAATTTATACAGAAAAATTTGCTCGTGGTATTCCTCATAAAGAAGGCGTAAAAGAAATTGGAACTTGTGGTGAAAAAACTGGTACTACTATTCGCTGGAAATCCGACGCCACAATTTTTACAGAACAGATTTTTTATGAATTTGATATTCTTCTTGAACGTTTAAGGGAATTGGCTTTTTTAAATCCTGGAATTCAAATTACATTCCGTGACGAAAGGCTTGAAACACCTAAGGAACTTGTTCTTAAATTTGAAGGCGGTATTAATGAATATACCAAATTCCTTAATGAAGGAAAAAAAGTTGTTCCAGAAGAACCAATTTATGTAAATGGTGAACAAAACGATATTATTCTTGATCTATCAATGCAGTTCAATGATGGATATGAAGAAACACTTTTTTCTTATGTAAATGATATTAACACTCGTGAAGGTGGTACTCATCTTGACGGTTTTAAAAATTCACTTACTGTTGTTCTTAATGATTTTCTTCAGAATAACGAAAAACTGTTTAAAAAATTAAATCCAAAATATAATCCAAAAGCAGAAAAAACTGATAAAAAGAAAGATGTTGTTCTAATTAAACTAAAATCAGAAGATATTCTTTCTGGCCTTACCGCTGTTGTTTCTGTAAAAGTTCCTGAACCTCAATTTGAAGGACAGACTAAACAAAAGCTTGGTAACACAGAAGTTAAAACTGTTGTATACGCAATTGTAAAAGAAAAATTAACTCTTTTCTTTGAACAGAATCCCCAGATTTGTAATTTGATTCTTGAAAAATCTGTTAATGAAGCTTTACTTCGATTAAAGAAAAAGAAGATGGAAGAAACTTCCCGCAAAGATGGAATGGATTCTTTTGGTCTTCCTGGAAAACTTGCCGACTGTTCTTCTAAACATCCAGAAGAATGTGAAGTTTATATCGTCGAAGGTGACTCTGCGGGTGGTTCTGCTAAACAGGGACGTAATCCTAAAACACAGGCAATTCTTCCTCTTTGGGGTAAGATGCTCAATGTAGAAAAAGTCGAAGCTCACAAAGTTATTAATAATGAAAAACTTTTGCCGGTTATTGCATCTTTGGGAACAGGAATTGGCAAAAATTTTAATATTGATAAACTTAGGTATCATAAAATTATCATTATGGCCGATGCCGATGTTGACGGTGCTCATATTTCAACTTTGCTTATGACTTTCTTTTTCCGTTATATGCCTCAACTTATAGAAAAAGGATATGTTTATATTGCTATGCCTCCTCTTTATCGAGTTGAATATAAAAAACAGAAATTCAAGAGATTTGTTTTTAGTGATGAAGAAAGGGATAGAGCTTTGGAAGAACTTGGCGAAAACAGAGACAAAGCTGAAGTTCAACGTTATAAAGGTCTTGGTGAAATGGAATGGCAGGAGTTAAAAGAAACAACCATGGATCCAAAAAATAGAAAAATGAAGCAGGTTAAAATAACTGATGCAAAATTAGCAGACGAAGTATTTTCTGTCCTTATGGGTGATGATGTTGATCCTCGCCGTAAGTTTATTGAAGAAAATGCAGAATATGCAACTTTGGATGTTTAATGTTTATAGGAACATCCATGATATTTATGTCATCCCGAACTTGATTCGGGATCTCTTTTAAAATTAGATTCTGAAACAAATTCAGCATAACGGGAAATTAAAATGATTGAAAAGATTAAATATGAAGAAAGACAAACTCCAGAAGGTGGTTATGTTTTAACTGCTCCTATTGAACATGAAATGCAGCGTTCATTTATTGACTATTCAATGTCGGTAATTGTTGAACGTGCTTTGCCAGATGTACGAGATGGACTTAAACCTGTTCATCGCCGTATTCTTTATGCAATGTCCGAAGAAAATCTTACAAGTGGTTCTAAAACAAAAAAATGTGCAACAGTTGTTGGTGACGTTTTAGGTCGTTATCATCCACATGGAGATGCTTCTGTTTATGATGCAATGGTTCGTCTTGGTCAAGCTTTTTCTTTAAGATATATGCCTGTTACAAAGCAGGGAAACTTTGGTGGAATTGATGGTTCACCAGCTGCTGCTTACCGTTATACAGAAGCAAAAATGTCTAAAATCGCAGAAATCATGGTTGATGACATTAAAAAAGATACAGTTGATTTTAGTCCAAACTTTGATGATACTAGACAGGAGCCAAAAGTTCTTCCTGCAGCTTTTCCATTTCTTTTGTGTAACGGATCAACTGGTATTGCTGTTGGTATGGCAACAAATATGCCTCCTCATAATCTTAGAGAAATTGGTGCCGCCATTTCTGCATATATTGATAATCAGGATTGTTCTATTGAAGATTTGATGAAATTTATCAAAGGTCCTGATTTTCCAACTGGTGGTATAATTTTTGGAAAAAAAGGAATTGCTGATGCTTACAAAACGGGTAGAGGAAAAATTCTTGTTCGTGCCCGATTTAATATTGAAGTTGATACAAAAGGCAAAGAAAAAATTGTATTTACAGAAATTCCTTATCAAACACGCACAGATGATCTTGTTAAAAAAATTGCTGAACTTGCTCGCGATGGAATCATTGAAGGAATAGAAAGAGTAAATGATGGTAGTCATGGCGATGATGTTCGTATTGAAGTAGATATTAAGAAGACTGCCATTGCAAAAGTAGTAATCAATCAAATTTTTGCAAAGACTCCGCTTCAATCAAGTTATGGTATTATCAACCTTGCTCTTGTTCCATCAGGAAATGGACTTGCACCACAAGTTTTAAATCTTAAACAGCTTATTAAACACTTTGTTGATCATCGTGATAATGTTATTACTCGTCGTACAAAGTTTGAACTTGGTGTAGCAAAAAAGAAAGAACATATTCTTGAAGCAAAAATTACTGCTGTTGATTGTGTTGATGAAGTTATCCAGATTATTCGTTCAAGTAAAGACGAACCGGAAGCAAAAAAGCGATTGGAAACAAGATTTGGTTTTGATGAAGAACAGAGTCAGGCAATTGTTGATTTACGTCTTGGTGTACTTACATCTTTGCGCATTGATGAACTCAAACTCGAACTTGAACAAATTCGTGCAGAAATTGCCCGTCTTGAAGATCTTCTTGCTCATCACGAAAAAATTCTGAATTTGATTAAAGAAGAAACTAATTCAATTGTGGAAAAATTTGGTGATGATCGTAAAACTGATGTTGTTGCCGGTGAATTGGAAACTATCAACCTTGAAGATATGATTAAAGAAGAAGACATGGTTGTTATCATGACAAAACTTGGTTATATCAAGAGAGTTCCTGCAAGTCAATATAAAAATCAGGGTAGGGGTGGAAAAGGTTCAAGTACAACTAAACTTGCCGAAGATGATTTTACTACCCAGATGTTTGTTGCTTCAACTCATGATCACATTATGTTTATTACTACTGCTGGTAAAGCATATTGGGTAAAAGTTCACGAAATTCCAGAAGCTACTAAACAGAGTCGCGGAAGTCATATTAAGAGCCTTTTAAAAGTAAGTCCAAATGAAGACATTACAACAACAGTAGCAATAAAAGATTTCAAAGAAGATGAATATCTGTTTATGGCAACTGCAAATGGTGTTGTTAAAAAGACACCAACAAGTGAATTTAAAAATGCAAAAGATCGTGGAACAACAGCAGTTCGCCTTGATGATGGTGATACTCTTGTTAGTGCTATTCTTACAAGTGGAAATAATGAAGTTCTTTTGGTAAGCCGCAAAGGTCAGGCACTTAGAATAGAAGAAAGTGATGTTAGACCCATGGGAAAAACAAGTCGAGGTGTTTCTGGACTTAAACTTGCCAGTGGAGATGAACTTTGTTCTGCTATTACTATCGGAACAGAAGAAGACGCACGTATTTGTGTAATTACAGAACGTGGTATTGGTAAGAGAGTTGATCCTAATGAATTTAATTCTCATGGCCGAGGAACTGGTGGACAGAAAATATTCGGAAATGTAGACGACAAAGGCGAAATCATTGGTGCAGTTTGTATCCATGATTCAGAAAGTTTGATGTGTCTTACAAGTCAGGGGGTTAGTCTTAAAGTTTTGGCTACAGCAATTTCAGAACAGGGAAGAGCTGCAAGTGGAACTAGAGTTGTAACAATTACAGAACCAGATTATGTAATCGGTATTGATAAAGTTGCAAACGAAGACGAAGAAAAAACAGAATAAAAAGACAGGCTGTTTGAATGAAAATTTAAACGGCCTTTTTTAATGTAATTTATTAATTATAAAATAAATTGTTATAGGGGAAAATTATGGGCGGAATTTTTGGTGTTGCTTCAAAGAGTGATTGTTCTTTAGATTTGTTTTTTGGTGTTGATTATCATTCTCATTTGGGAACTCGTCGCGGAGGACTGGCAGTTTTAGATGAAAATGGAACTTTTCAACGTTCAATTCATAACATTTCAAATTCACCTTTTAGAACAAAATTCGATGAAGATATCAACGATTTGCATGGTAAGTTGGGAATCGGTTGTATTTCTGATTATGAAGCACAACCACTTTTAGTAAACAGCCATCTTGGTTCATTTGCAATTACAACAGTTGGTATTGTTACAAATAAAGATGAACTTGTTAATGATATTCTTGACTGTAGCAAAACTCACTTTCTTGAAATGAGTGGTGGTGAAATTAATCAGACAGAATTGATTGTTGCACTTATCAACCAGAAAAATTCAATTCCTGAAGGAATTAAAAATGTTCAGGAAAAAATTAAAGGTTCCATCACAATGCTCGTTATGACCAAAGAAGGTATTTATGGTGCACGTGATAAATTAGGTAGAACTCCTCTCGTAATTGGTCAGAAAGATGATGCATTCTGTTTGAGCTTTGAAAGTCACGCTTACATCAACTTGGGTTATAAAGATTATAAAGAACTTGGTCCTGGCGAAATTGTTTTTGTAACTCCAGAAAAAATTGAACAGATTCAAAAGCCTGGGGATAAAATGAAAATCTGTACATTCCTGTGGATTTACTATGGGTATCCAACTGCATGTTATGAAGGCGTTAATGTTGAACAGATGCGTTACAATTGTGGTGCTTATCTTGCAAAACGTGATGCAGAAAATAACATTAAACCAGATTGTGTTGCTGGTGTTCCAGATAGCGGTACAGCTCATGCGGTTGGTTATGCAAATCAAAGTGGAGTTCCATTCAGTCGTCCATTTATTAAATATACACCAACCTGGCCACGCTCATTTATGCCAACAAATCAGAATCAAAGAAATTTAATTGCTCACATGAAGTTGATTCCAGTTCAGCAGTTGATTAAAAACAAATCGATTCTTTTAATTGATGATTCAATTGTTCGCGGTACACAACTTCGTGAAACTACTGATTTCCTTTACGAAAGTGGAGCAAAAGAAGTTCATGTTAGACCGGCTTGTCCTCCAATCATGTTCGGCTGTAAGTATCTTAATTTTAGTCGCTCAAAAAGTGAAATGGATTTAATTGCAAGAAGGGTAGTGCGCCAGTTCGAAGGAGAAAATGTAAGTCCAGAAACTTTGGCAAAATACTGTGATCCTGATACACCTGAATATGAAAAAATGCTGGAAGAAATTCGTAAGCAGCTTCATTTTACAACATTGAGATTCCACCGTTTGGATGACATGTTGGATTCAACAGGACTTGACCACTGCAAACTTTGTACTTATTGTTGGAACGGTAAAGAAGACTAAAAAGTTTTCCACATTTTTTTACAGACCTGGGAAATATAAATCTCGGGTCTTTTTTTATTTAATCCACAATTTTGATATTTCAATATTTGAATGGTGAATTTGGTTTTAAGTTGATTTTTTACATTTAATTCTGTGAATTTTAAGAATTTTGAGCTAATTCCATATAATACATAGAATTACAAATTTTAATGGAATTTAGTGCTAAATTTTGAAATTTTTATGGACTAAACACTAAATATAGTGTATATTATTAATATCTAACTAGTTTTGTGCACGTTTTCCTGAAAGTAGTAATTTGCACAAAATAATTTTCTGCAGAATGAACTCCCGACTTTCTGCAGACTAAACCCATCTGGCTGCCGGGCAAGCGATGAAAGTTGTTTGCCCGGTTTTTTTATTTTAAAATTTTTTCACTTTTCCACAAAAGTTTTCCACAGCCTTTCCACTTATGTGATTAATTACCACGTGATAAAAAAATTCTAAAACCCTTATAAATAGGGGCTTCTAGAATTTGAAAATTCATTTATCTTAAAATCAAAAAGTTTTCCAAAAGTTTTCCACATTTTTTGAACATTGTTCTGTGTATTGTTCATTAAGTATTCTAAAGTTTCACGTGAAACAAATTCCCCAGCTTCATGGGTCAACAAATTGTTCCACGTGAAACACTAAATTTAAAAGTAAAATTCATATCATTTGTGAATCATTATTCCTATTATTCCACGTGTTTCAAATTCATTATTCGCAAATTTTCAAAATAGTTTTATGAAGTCGTTACGTTAAAATTTTTGAATTTAGATTACATCAGAAAAATAAATTTAAATTAAAATTATTTGTAAGAAACATATTTATGTTTCACGTGGAACAATTGTGCTGCTATCCATAATTGTTTTCTATTATTTTTTTTCTCTGTGTCATAATTAAGAATAATCAGAAATAATTTTAGAAACTTTGCTACAACTGTAAAAATTATAAAGTTTCACGTGAAACACAATTTTCAAATTATAAATCATTTGCAATTCAATTATAGTTTTACAAAAATAATTTATTCTGGATAGTAGATTATTTGTTTAATTGTTTCACGTGAAACAACAATTTGGTTATTGAATATTCATTGCAGTATGGATAATTGTTTTTATTATAGTAACCGGTTTTGTAAAGAACATACATATTTTTCGCTAATATTTATTTTTTAAATCGAAGAAAATTATTGGCAAATATCAATTTGTGGACAACATTTCATTACGTGGACAGAATTACAATATAATAATAAATCCAATTAGTAATTGATAAAATCTTCTGATTAAACAAAATTACAGTGATTATACTAAAAATTACTTCATAACAATATTTATTTTAATATTCAAAAAGTTTCACGTGAAACAAAAAAAGTCCCACAGGTTAACCCCAGGGACTTAAATTTTATAGATTAATAATTAAAACTATAAATAATACCGCATAACTTTAGAATTTCTTTCTGGCGACCATATAGCTTTTCTTTCTGCAGGAATTGAATCTATTGAATCATTTGTAAATCCTAATTTTTCAAAAAAATCCATTGTGCGTGTAGTTAATAAAAATAAACCAGTAGCTTTAGATTCTTTTGCTTTTTTAATTAATTTTCCTATTAATTGAGGACCAACCCCAATATTTGAACAGATTTCGTTTACTGCAACGCAACCAATTTCCATTTGACCATCCTGATATTGATGTAGAGATGCACAAGCACGAATTGCTCCATCAAGCTCGTAAATGGTAAAATCTTCACAGTTTTGCTGCAAATATTGTTTTGTTTTAGGAAGCAACAATCCGGAGTCAACAAAAGGCTGAATCAAAGTTAAAACACTTGGAATATCTTTTATTGTCATAGATCTGAATTCACCGTAGTTGTTTTTATAAATCATTGTTCCAGAACCAAGATTAGAATATATTTCGCAGAGCAATGTACCATTAATTGATCCATTCAATATATGAACTCGGTTTACACCCTTTTCGCAGCACTCCTTTGCAATAGTAAGCAACTTAATAATTTCTTTTAAATTTACCGAACGTTCGGTAGTAAAACTGCAAAATTTCCCGGAATTTGCCAAATTTACCGACTGTTCGATAGGTTTAATTTTGGTTAATGAATATTCATTAGTAAAACATCCAGGAGTATTCTTTAAACTATCAACTGTTTGGTAGTTTAAATTTTTGGCTTCCGTCTGTTCGGTAGCAGATATAAATTCAACTAATTCTTCCAGATTCATGGCTGGAATTGTACCTTCCTGATTTTTAAGTTCCACATTTGTAGTTACAAAAAACAGTTTATCGGCTTTTAATTGAATTGCAATTTGTTTTGCTAATTCCATCGATGAAATATTGTAAGGTTTACCAGTAGAACTCCATCCAATGCATGGAAAAATTGGAATAAAATTATTTTCAAGAATAGTTCGGATTGAAGCTTCCTGAAGGTGATCAATTGTCCCGCTGGATGAATAATCAATTCCGTCAATAACACCAATTCCCCGGGCAGTAACCCAGTTTCCAATTAATGCAGTTTTATTCTGTCCGGCTAATGCAGTCATAATTTGATTTGAAACATCAAAGGCAGCATTCTTAATTAATGGAATAGCATCTTCATTTGTTACTCGATTTCCATTTACAAATTTCCAGCTGATGTTTGAATCCCTTAAAACTTGATTGATTTTTTTTCTCGCACCTGGAACAATAATTACATTCATTCCAGATTCGTGAATAAGACAAATATCTTTGATGTGACTTGAAAAAATTGGATTGTCTAAGAGTTCATCGTCAATGTGAATAATAATTGTGGCGTTCTTAAATTTTTTTATGTATCTAAGAACGTCTCTAATGTTTTCTGCTTTATCGTAAATTTCTAACTGTGACATAACAATTAGTATTGCGATTTGTCACGTGATTGTCAACTTTATTTTTTTTGATTTAACTTTGAATAGATGCAGCCACAATAATCCTGACGATATAAATTGAATTCATCACTTAACTGCAAGCTTCTTAAAAATCCGTTTTCCTTTTTAAAATCTGATGGAAGAAATTTTAATTTTTTGCCACGTGATAATTTTTCTAGCTGGCGGCCAATAGAGTCAATTTTTTTGGAATCCTTGTGGGGAGAAATTGAAAGTGTCGTAGTAAAATAATCGAACTGTTTTTCTTCTGCAAATTTCCAGGCCCGTGTCATTCTGAATTGATAGCACCTTCTGCACCGTTCACCTTTTTCTGGTTCAACTTGTAATTCAACTTCTTCCTGAACATTTGTGGCAGTAAAAAAATCTTCCACGTGATAATCATCTTTAACCAATTTAATTTGATTGTTCACAGCAACTGGAAAAATTGTTAGAAAGTTTTCCAATTCTTCAAGACGGCGAAAATATTCCTCTTGTGGATGAATGTTGGGATTATAATAGTAAATTGTGATGTCAAAAGTTTGTGCCAGAAGTTCAAGACAATGAGATGAACATGGAGCACAACATGCGTGAAGTAAAAGTTTTGGTTTGTGTTCAATGTTGGAATTTTTGATTTCTTCTATAATCGATAACATTTCCCGGTGAAAATTTTCTTTAGCCATAAGTTGAATTTATTACTTGTTGAAAAAAAAATCAATGGAATAAAATGCAAAAAAAAATGGCCACCAGAAAAATTGGCAGCCATTCAATTTGAATCAATAAAATTAATTACATGATTTCTTCAAGGTTGATTTCACCGGCAACACATGGAACAGTGATTTCCCAGTTTGTAAGAACTTGTGGATGAAGTTCACCAAAGATTCCAACCTGTTTTCCATTTACCATAATTGCAGCCTGGCGTCCTGGAATAAATCTTGGATCTTCTGTTTCTTTAACTTCGTACTGGTGATCAAGGTAATACAAAAGTGTGCTTACTTCTGATGCAGCTTCGTTAAAGTTTGCGTTACTTGCAACAGTAATAAATCCCAAACTCTGAATTGTTTTTGTTCCAGTATTTTCGCTTGGTTCAATAAATGCAACCTTTCCGATTTCATAAATCTTGTGAGGGTAAACTGCATTTCCACTCTGGCTTTCTGATTCCAAAAGTGAAGGAATAATTGAAGGACGAATGAACTGGTAGTTTTCGCTCATTGGATTTGCAACTTCGATTACTTTTTCTGCAGAAATATTCATGCGGTCAATGTAATTCTTTTTTGAACCCATGTAGTTAAAAATCATTTCCTGGTAACCCATACCAGTAAGAATATTTTTTGCTTTGCGGCTGAATAAAGTAATTGGCAGCAAGCGTCCGATTGTAAAATCATTTGGTTTTGCTGGTTCAAAAGAATCAAGGCCACGACCAATCATTACATCTTCTACAACATCAGCTTCGTGGAGAAAGTCGTTGCGGTAAGGTGCAGGTGCAATTGTATATAGAACATCGTTTTTGTTTGCCTTGCAGTAAGGTGCGGTTTTTTCAGTTGTATCAATTGCTTTGTATGTAACGCTGTTGCCCATTTTTTCAAGAGCTTCAAGCATTTCTTTTTCTGTAAGGTCGCATCCAAGTTTTTTGTTTGCTGCAGAAAGGTGTGCATCTGTTGTTGGCTGGAAATAGAATGGAGTTACGATTGTTTTTCCAAAACCAGTGTCGTATGGATGTTCAACTTTTACTGGAAGAATTTCGTAACCTGCATCGGCAAAGTCACAGGCAACAATGTTTGCGCTTAACAAAAGGCTTTCCATTTCGCTTCCTGTAAGTTCAACCATCAAATCTTTATCGCCAACTTTAACCTGTCCCAAAGTTGCGCTGTTGATGATTGGAGCCATACTCATTGTTTCTCCGCGATTGTCTGTAAGAAGAGGGAACTTTTTCATTCCTTCAAGAATCCATCCGAAATCTTTTCCTTTTGGATGATCTTTGAGAATCTGGCGGCAAGTCATTGGCTGATCACACTGGAGTGGAATAAAACTTGTTGTGTCTGGATCAACTGCTTTATAGTGAACTGGCCACTGAATATCTGCAACACGGTAAACACCCATTGAAACAGTTTTGCGTTTGCGACCAAAGTTCCAGCAGAGTTTTTCCTGAGTCTGAATAATATCAAGAAGCATTGGTTCATCAATTGGTTTTCCTGAAATAACAAATGAAACCATATATGGACGAATGTCTTTAAGTTCTGGATCAACTGTAACTACACGTTCGGCTGTATCAAGAATTTTTTCTTTTGTTGACATAAATTTTGTGTAGTCATTTTTCTTTCCGCCTGCATGTTCACGGAGACAACGGGCAAGTCCTGCAGTACTCCAAAGGTCAGGGCGGTTTGTGTCATTCAATTCGATTTTGATAACACGTTCTGCTTCTGGCAAAGTTTCATCTGGTTTTTCATCCAATTCTGCTTTTGCCGTTGTAAGAACTTTTTCGAAAACTTCCCAGTCGTTGTATTTTTTTCCTAAAAGGTTGAAAAATAAATTCTGGTTAACTTCAATTTTTGGCATGATATCCTCTTTGAAAAATATTTGGAATTTATTTTAACGAATTGTGTATGAATTGTCTAGTTTGAAAATAAATTGATAATTGGCAAAAAAGTGTAACAATTTATTCTGGAGAATTCATAGATTATACCTGGTGAATTTGAATAAAAAGGGGTTGTCTCAAAAGAATTAAGCCTCTGTCATTCTGAACCTGATTCAGACATTCTGAACCTGATTCAGAAACTTAAGCACTATATATAGTGTGGATGCTGAAATAAATTCAACATGACAGGACTTATTGGACAGCCCCTTTTTATTTTTAAAGATTGAATTTTAATTCAACTTTAACAGAAATATTATTCTGCTAAAGCTTCAATTGTAGTTGTATATGAACCTTTTGGGCTTACAACTGTAATTTCTTTTGGAGCATATTTTTTGTCTCCGGAAATTTTTGCGGTTAGTTTTGATCCTTCCAGTTTATATTCAACTTTTACGAAATCTCCCGATTTGTAATTATCTGTTTCGCCGTCATCATTGTAGTATGTGAAGCTATTTTTAATGCCATCAGCGGGAAGAATGTACAAATAATCTTTTTCTTCAACTGTTGCAGGAATAATTGCTCCTTCTTTTACAAAAACTGGCAGAGACGAAATATCGCTCTTAACAGTAATTGTTTTGCCCCCCTGAACTTTTTTGAGAGTTTCAAAATTGTACCAATTTCCTTTTGGAAGATAGATTTCTTTATTTGGTTCGTCTTTAATTGGTTTGTAAACTGGGCAAACAAGAAGGCTGTCACCAAACATGTACTGATTTTCCAGGAATTCATCTGGGGTGTCTGTATCTTCGTAGAACATTGGGCGCATCATTGGAATACCATCAAGAACCTGTCTGCTTGTGCTGTAAATATATGGTAAAAGTGCATAACGGTAGTTGATATATTTGCTGATAATTGCAGTTTCTTCATCGCCAAAAATCCATGGTTCACGAGGACCTGTTCCGTGAGCACGATGAATTGGTGTAAATGCGCCAAACTGTTGCCATCTTACAAACAATTCAGGGTATGTTTTTTCGTTTACAAAACCGCCAATATCGCTTCCCCAGTAAGAAATTCCGGAAAGTCCACAGTTAAGGGCAAAAGGTACCTGCTGCTTGAGGGAAGGCCAGCTTACAGCAATATCACCTGACCAGACGCTTACACCAAATTTTCCGCTTCCAGTGTATGCAGAGCGTGAAAGCATAAACATTCGTCTGTCTGGGTATTTTGATTTTACGCCATTGTAAATGGATTGTGACCAGTAATAGTTGTAGTAGTTGTGGAATTCTTCTTCCTTGAGTTTACCGTACATTAAATTTTTTGGAGCACGTTCTGGTTCACCTAAATCTGTCCAGAAAGCATCAATTCCTGAATCAATCATTTTAGAATATTTTTCACCAAAAAATTTACTTGCTTTTTTATGGATTGGATTTACAATGCCACCAGATTTGCTTCCGTTAAGACACCACCAGTCACGCCAGTCTGCAATTTTTTTCTGATCGTTTTTGAGTAGCATACCTTTTGATTTAAGCTCTGCATAATTTGCTGTATCTGTGCAATAGAATGGTTCAGTAATAGTGATGAGTTTTACACCGTTTTCTTCCATATAATTGTTTAAACCTGCAACATCTGGCCAGTCCCGTGTATTTGTCCAGTCGATGTCTCCCATTTTATTAAACCAGTAAACATCTAATACAACTGCACTAAGTGGAATTTGTCTTGTTTTGAATTCTTCAATTAAATCAACAACTTCCTGCTGAGTTTTGTATCCGTATTTTGACTGAATGTAACCGAAAGCCCATTTTGGCAAAAGAGCAGAGCTTTCTGTATCAGCATAGAATTCACTTACGGCTTCTGGTATAGTTTCCATCTGTTTTACATAAGAATTAATTCTCATTGTTGATGAACGATATTTTTGAGAAATGTTTTCGTTCTGAAAATACATCTGGTCATTTCCATTGGCGGTGTAATAGCAGGACGCATTTGAATCTGTTACAAAAAAAGGAATTGTAATGTAAGCGTGATCACCATATTTAGATTCGTTATAAAGTTTAAAAACCTGATCGCTTAAGTTGAACTGTCTTGAATGCTGTCCGAATCCGTAAAATTTTCTTGCATCTTTCCACATTCTGGATTCACACAACTGTTTTCCTTTTTCATCTTCAAAGGTTGAAGTGTACATTTCTTTGCCTTTGTAAGATAAAGTGTAGCCTTCTTCTACAGGTGTGATTACATAATCATTCCAGAAGTAAGAACCGTCTTCCAGGATGGCAAAATCAACTTTAGAAGCAGGAACATTCCATTCGTAAGCTTTTGCATTTGCTTTGAATTTTTTGCAAGTTGCTTCCACCTGAACTGAATTATTTTCTGTTCCGTTAAAAGTGATTGTTATACCTTTTGCTGTAGTAAATTTTGCTGCGCTCGCCATTGATAGTGCAAACAGAGCAAATCCGGCTGTAATCAATAGTTTTTTCATAAAAATCCTCCTTAGATTGATATTTTATATGATTTGTTACTTTAATTTATGGTAATTTTAAAAATTACGGTAATTTTACTAATCCTTTTCCCCGGTAAGCACTTTTTGGGGAATTTATGGGTACAGATTGCTCTTCGCCCATGTAAATCCAGCCAAAAGTGTTGCTGTTGATTTGATATTTTGTGCCTCCCAACCAGTATAATTTTTCTTCAGGAACATTTTCTAAGCTTTGAGAAAATTCTTTGTCCCTAAAATTTTCATATTTTTGAATTGATTTTGATATTAAATTTTTGGGTACAGTTGGCTTAGGTACAGGGAATCCAAACCATTGCTGAACTGGCATATCAATGTTTTGACCATTCATCCAACTGTTAAGTGCCTGCTGGAGTGGGAAACCAAATTTGTTGAATTTATTTTCTCCTTCAAATTTGAGTGTGTTTTGAGCAAAAAGGAATGAACCGCTAGAAATAGGCTTTAACTGGGAATATATGGTGTCAGATTTTAGGGTGCCAGATTTTTTCATCTGTACCCATTCGTTATAAACCCGGGAATGTTTTGTGAGTGTAAATTTATGCCAGAAACTGGAGTCAAGGAGACCTTCTTTATAAAATTGACGCAAAGTTTCCATGCTGTCTATAATATTTGAATCATTTTCGTACCAGAATCCGTAAATCATGTATGCGTGAACCAAAATTCCTGCTTCTTTAAAAGCACAGCAGCTTGCTACAATTGAATCCAAATCGGTGCCTTTATTTATTGCATCCAGTCCTGTGTTTGTTGCAACTTCAATTCCGCCGCTAACACCGATTAATCCGCCGTAACTTAAAAAATCAGCAATGTCCCGGGTAAAGCATTTTTCAAACCGGATATTTCCCCACCAGTTTAATTTTCTGCCGTTTTCTATATTGAGCTTTGCAAATTTAACCATTGCAGTTAATGGCATTGCTTCATCAACAAAATGAATTCCAAAAGTATTATGTTTTTGCGCCTGATCTAATAAGCTGAAAAAAAGTTGCTCAATGTTTGTCATTTTAAAACTTTTTACATAATCCAAAGTTGTGTCACAAAATGCACATTTATGCCAGTAACAACCGTGGGCCATATAAGCTTTAATCCATGCTCCATCGTTCCAAAGTCTGTGCATAGGATTTGTACTGTCTGCCATTCTTGGGTAGCGGGAAAAATCAATGTCTGAAAAATCAGGGAGAAGTGTAGAGGTGAACTCATTTTCAAAACATTCAATCTGGGGCTTTTCTTCAAGTTGAGGAATAACTTTTTGCCCAGTAAAAAAACGCATTTTATAAATAGGCAAACAATTTGTGCCTTCAAAATCCTTTGTTTGAATCAACCTGCTCTCCAGTAATTCCTGGTAACTGCCATAACCTCTGTCGTAACTTAATGCATCGCAGTATTCAGAAAGTCTGATCTCCTGCACATTTCGTAATTCAGTGTTAATGAATCCGCCGCCAAAGCAGACAAATGAATCGTTAGCAAAATTATTTTTAATAAATTTACCAGTTGCAAGAGCGGCAGAAAAAGTTCCGCTAAAAGGCACACTAATGCAGAATAAATTTTTTTCTCCAGGTTGAATTTTTGGGCATATTTTTTCTTTTAACAATGGAATGTAAAATTCCTGCATAATTGGACTGTGAATAGTTGATTCAATTTGCAAAAAATTATTACTGGAACTGGTAACTTGTTCTGCATATCGTATTAATTCAAAATTATTATCAAGTGTTACCGAAATAAAATCAGCAAGATCTGCCAGTGCGTAACTTGCAAGGGTAAAAGCGTCATCGGTTGTTAAAGAATGGTCAAGATTCTGGATATAATTTTCCATTCTGTTTCCCCGGGCAGTAAAAGGTGAAAAAACAAAACCGTGGGCAAGTTCACGGGGAACATTCTGCTGCTGAAGAATTTTGATAATCAAATCAATTTGGGAAATCCATTGATCTTTCTGGTTAATGTAACGTCTTAAATTGAATGCAGTTTCTTCCTGCCCTTTTGATTCTGCCTGTTGTGCAAGAGTTAAAGCTTTTTCCTGAGATATTTTAAAAATTTTAGAAAGACCTTCCTTTGAGAAAATTTTCAAGAAAAGTTCATTACTCATATCAAACCAGGTTGTGTGATGCCCAAGTTTTTTAAAAAAAGCAGAAAGATATGCACCACTTGGGTAAGCCGTATTAAGTTGAACAAATGGAGGCTGAATAATAATTACGTTCATTTTGAGTTCCAGTCTTGCAGATATTCTGTTAAAATGAGTTGTTCCAGTATACTGGGCACATGAATTCTGGAAGTGTATAATTCACGGTATTTAGCGGCAATTTGTGGGGGCAGAATTGCAAAATTTGTGTTAATACATGGTGACAGATTTGAAATATTTCCAAAGTAGATAGTATTGGAATGATTGTCAAAGGATTGCAAAGTTGGTTGGCCATTGCAGAAATTTGTGTCAATTTCGATAATGATTCTGTCTGGTTTTGCCGCAGCCCATTCAATAAGAGCCCGCATAGTTTCTGTAGCGTTTACACCTTTAAATGGACTTGTAACAAGAATATAATCAGCATTACAATTTTCCAGGTCTTTTATGTTGATTAAATCGGTTTCTGGATCACTGTTTATTGCACAAGTTAAAATTCCTGCACTGCGAATAATATCTGCAAGATGAGAAAGGTTCTGGATAGTAGCAGTTGTCATTGCCAATACAGGAGTCTTTTTTGTTAGGCCTACAGTTGAAGCAATTTTTGCAGCGTTCAGAAGTCCTTTTCCGCTAACTTGAACTAATGGTCTGTTTATCATTTTTAAAGTGTTGTAAAAAAGTTCATCCAGGCCTGCGTTAACAATAATCTGGCTGGCAGTACAGTTTGCCTTTTTTTTAATAGAAAGAAAATTGCTGATTGCCCGCCTAAGGTTTTTTTGACCAAAAGCTTCTGGTATAACATTTTTAATATTCAGGAATTTAGATTGAATTGATTGCAGACATTTAGAAAATTCATAAAACGGAAACTGATCTTTATTAGTAGAAAAGAAAATTTCCGGGCTTTTAAATACATTGGAATCTTTATCAGAAATTTCATCTTTTTCTACAATTGTTTCAACTTTTTTAAGATCCTCAATCGCTTGTGCAAGATTTTCCGGCACAGGAATGGTTATAGATTCGGAATCTTGAGGGGGTGCAGATTTAGTAGAATTTTCCGGTTGATTCAATATATCATCAACAGTTAAAATTCCTTTATTTTTTACGATTTTTGGGGATTTTACAGGTACAGATTCGTTGGGTACAGATTTATCTTGGCCAGTAATAATATATCCACTTTTGGTTACAGATTTAACAAAACCATTTTCTTTTAATAAATCATAGGCCGCGGTTACAGTATTACGGCTGAGTTTTAAGTCTGAAGATATAGTTCGAACGCTTGGCAATTTTTGGCCTGGTTTGTAAGAACCATCATTGATTTTCTGAACAATTGCGTCATGGAGTTGGAGATAAAGTTTAACTTTACTGGTTTTATCTAAAATTAAATCTGTCATAGGTACAGTTTAGTCACAGTTTTAATATTTTGTCTAGTTGAATTTATTAAATAATGGGGCCAGTTTTTTAATAAATTGAATTTAAATAAATTTGTTTTAAAAATTTGAAATTATGGTTTATAATGTATATGTAAAAAATTGTAGTAGGAAAATATTTAATAAAAAATGAATGAAGTCGAATTAATAAATAAAGCTGATGTTGAAAACTTTTTTAATAATTACAAAACCAACTTAAATAGAATCGTTTATCTTGAACAAAAACTTCTAAAAGAGTCATATAATTTTGATAAATTGCAGTCGACAATAAGAGAAAATTCAAACCTTACAAGAAGTCTGTTTACCGAAAACCGTGATTTGCTGAATCGATATGTAAAAAATATTATTGATGAACCAGAAAAACTTTCACCAATGGCTGGTAAAAATTATCTGCTTCACGTTTTATTTTTCCTGTTTGAAAATTACAATGATGATTTTGTGTCAATAGAAATTGTAAAAGCCATTTCCAACTGTTCATATTCAAAAAATGACAAAATGCAATTCGACATAAACATGGATCTTGGAATTGCAGATCTTTATTCAACACAACATTCCCCAGATTTTACAAGCAATCGACTGGAAAAAGCAATTTCAATTTTTCCATGCATTGAAGAAATCGATGATGACATAATTCGAATCCATTTATCATTCTGTTATCTTTTTAAAATTCTGAATGAAGTTTTGAGAGAAAAGCCGAATTTTGATGTTATGGTTCGGGATATAAAACATCACAAGGAAATGATCAAAAAATTTTCAAAAAATGTTTATGCTCAAATGTGGGCAGGCGAAAATGTTGATTATAACTTCCATGTTGAATTACTTGACCGTTATTATAAAGCAAATACTGTTATTGCTTTTGCTATTACAGATTTTGGTTCTGATTATAAATTGAATTCGGAAGTTCAGCAGTGGATAAAAGAAGAATACGCAAGGGAATGTGATGAAGGAAAAATCAACAGTTCAGTTTATTATGCATTTTACAAGCTGCAGTATCTTCTGGGAGAAATTACTAAAGATCAGTTTGTTGAACGACTTGAAGACCGCTATAAAGTAATAAGAGAAGTTGTTACAAAAAATTATTCATTTTCAAAAAGTTCAATTTGCGATGATAACGAACCAGTTCCAGCTCAATTTGCAAAAATTCTTGATACCACAAAAATCATGAGCGAAACTTTTGGTTTTGTGTTTGTCCTTGTGCAGAATCTTTATCAGTTAACTCAGGATTATACACTTTTTGATTATTTAAAAAGTGATACGGAACAGTTCTATCTTCAGATTCCTTATGATGACAGTGGAATTAATATGGATCCTTTCATTATTAAGAATGTAAAAATCTTTTTAAAGAAAGCCCGTTCAACAACAGAATGTGTAAATTTCCTTCAGACAGTATTTTTGCACAGACAAATTTCTACTGCGATTCATCTTTCGATGGTGGGTAAACTGGCAACTTTGTGCTACGAACATTTTTCTGCAACACGCCCAGATCTTTTTGCCCATGTTCCAGGATTTGAAACAAAAGAAAGTGCTATACAGTTTATAAAAGAAGCAGCATTTTTCCATGATATCGGGAAGCTTTTCTGCACAAATCTTATAAATCTGCATTCCAGGGATATTACAGCAAATGAACGTTCATTAATTTATTTACATTCTCAGAAAGGAGCAGATTTAATTTCAGAAATTCCGCTGATTTCAAAATATCGGGATATTGTTCTTGGTCACCATAAATTTTATAATGGCCGGGAAGGTTATCCTGCATCATTTGATAATACAAAAAGTGTTTATCGTCCTGTAATTGATTTGATAACATTGTGTGACTGTATGGACGCCGCAACTGATAAGTGTGGAAGAAATTATGCAAGAGCAAAAGATTTTGATTCATTTTTTGTGGAGATAAAAAATCTTGCAGGTTCACGATACAATCCGGTTTATATCGATTTGATAGAAAACACACCGGCATTAAAAGGAAAATTAAAAGACATAACTGGTTTTAGACGAGTTGATTTGTATTACGAAATGTACAAACAACATATTTCTCCAAACATTACATTTACCGCCGAAGACGAAAAAATTGTGCGGGAATATACAGATGACGATCTTCCAAAAGTGCAGGATTTTTATCGGGAAGTGTACGGAAACAAAACAAGTGAAAGAAAAATTTTAATCTATCTTGATAATATTTTGAGCTCCCAGAATTTGCGTGCATACATTTTATGCGACGGCTTCCAGAGAATTTTTGGTGTGTTGTTTGGCCGTGAAACAGTTGATTTAAATGAAGATAAAATTTATTTCATAATCGATGATATTGTTGTAGATCCAGAATTAAGGCGAAAAGGCTACGGAACACAGCTTTTGAATTTTGTGCAGAGAGATTTAATAGAAAACGGAATTACAGAAATTCGAAGTGACGTTGTTAAGAATTTTAACGAAGAAAGTTTCTTCTGGTTAAACGGTTTTAAAGAAACAGAAACCCAGTTAATGAAGAAATATTTTGGCGATTAATTTTGTGATTGAATGATAAAAAAAACAAAAATGATTAACTTTTTTCTATTTTTTATATTTTTTTCAATAGAATTAAAAAAAATTTATTGACCAATATAATAGTAAATTGTTATAATTTTAGCAAAATATTATGGAGGACATTAATGGCTAAGACCAAATATGTTTATTTCTTTGGAAACGGCGACGCAGACGGTGACGAAACAATGCGCGCAGAACTCGGTGGAAAAGGTGCTAACCTTGCTCAGATGGCAAAAGCTCCTTTGAGCCTTCCAGTACCAGCTGGATTCACAATTTCAACAGATGTTTGCCAGGCTTACTACAAACTCGGACGCAAATATCCAGAAACTCTCGAAGCAGAAGTTGATAAGTACCTTGAAAAGCTCGAAAAAGCACAGGGAAAGAAACTCGGCGATGAAAAGGATCCACTCCTTGTTTCAGTACGTTCAGGTGCTGCAATCTCTATGCCTGGTATGATGGATACAATCCTCAACCTCGGTCTTAACGACAAATCAGTAGAAGGTCTTGCTGCAAAGACAAACAACCCACGTTTCGCATGGGATGCATACCGCCGCTTTATTCAGATGTACGGTGATGTTGCAATGGGTGTTGATCACGACAAATTTGAAGCAATTCTTTCAAAAGTTAAGAAAGAAGAAGGTGCTAAAGAAGATCAGGAATTGTCAGCAGAAGCACTTAAGAAAGTTGTAACACAGTACAAAGAAATGTACAAAAAAGAAAAGGGAAAACCATTCCCACAGAATCCAAAAGAACAGATGTGGGGTGCTATTGGCGCCGTATTCGGTTCATGGATGAATGAACGTGCTATTAAATACCGCGAACTTAACGGAATTAAAGAAGGTGCTCTTAAGGGTACAGCTGTTACAGTTATGGCAATGGTATTCGGTAACATGGGCGATACATCTGGTACAGGTGTTTGTTTCAGCCGCGATCCTTCAACAGGTAAAAACGAATTCATGGGTGAATACCTTATGAACGCTCAGGGTGAAGACGTTGTTGCTGGTATCCGTACACCACAGAAACTCTCTACACTGGAAAAAGAAAATCCAAAAATCTACAAAGAACTCTGCACAATCCGCGCACGTCTCGAAAAACACTACCGCGATATGCAGGATATGGAATTCACTGTTCAGGAAGGCAAACTCTACATGCTCCAGTGCCGTAACGGTAAACGTACAGGTGCTGCTGCTGTTAAGATGGCTGTTGATATGGTTGGTGAAAAACTCATCACTAAAGAACAGGCTCTTATGCGCGTAGAACCAACTCAGCTTGATCAGTTGCTCCACCCAGCTTTGGATCCAAAAGTTCTCAAAACAACAAAAGAAATTGCTAAAGGTCTTAATGCTTCTCCAGGAGCAGGTTCAGGACAGATCGTTTTCACAGCAGATGAAGCTGAAAAATGGGCAAAAGAAGGTAAGAAAGTAATGCTCGTTCGTAAAGAAACATCACCAGAAGATATCGCTGGTATGGTTGTTGCACAGGGTATTCTTACTTCTACTGGTGGTGCTACATCACATGCAGCTGTTGTTGCTCGTGGTATGGGTACTCCTTGTGTTTGTGGTTGTACAGAAGTTACATTCCCAGATGCAAACACAGTTATGATTGGTGATAAAACATTCAAGAAGGGTGATTCTATCACAATCGATGGTTCAACAGGTAAAGTTTACGCAGGTCTTCTTCCTGTAGTTCCAGCTTCAGTTTCTGGCGACCTTAAGACATTCCTCTCATGGGCAGACGAAATTGCAGCAAAATCAGTACGTACAGTAAAATCAGGAACAGTTAAAGGTTTCGAAGTTTACGCAAACGCTGACCAGCCAGACCAGGCACAGAACGCATTTAAGTTTGGTGCAAAAGGTATTGGTCTTTGCCGTACAGAACACATGTTCTTTGACCCAGCAAAACTCCCAGCATTCCGTGCTATGATTCTTGGTGATGATACAGCAGAAAGAAAAGCAGCTCTCAAGAAGATTCTTCCACTCCAGAAGAAAGACTTCTTTGGAATTATCAAAGCAATGGATGGTAATCCAGTTACAATTCGTCTCTTGGACCCACCTCTTAACGAATTCGTTCCACAGCCAGGTGCAGCTGCAGAAATTTCTCAGCTTTCAAAAGAAACTGGTATTGATGTAACAACTCTTAATGCTAAGATTGCAAGTCTCCATGAACACAACCCAATGCTTGGTCACCGTGGATGTCGTTTGGCAATTACATACCCAGAAATCTACGAAATGCAGGTTGAAGCTATCGCTCTTGCAACAGCAGAAGCAATGGCAAAAGGTATCAAAACAAATGTTAAGATCATGATTCCTAACGTTGTATCTTACCGCGAAGTTGAACAGATCCGTGGACAGGCAGAAGCAATTATTGCTAAAGTATCAAAAGATAAGAAACAGAATCTTAAATTCGAAATTGGTTCAATGATCGAATTCCCAAGAACTGCTCTTACTGCAGACAAAGTTGCTCAGTTCGCTGACTTCTTCTCATTCGGTACAAACGACCTTTCACAGACAACATTCGGCTTTAGCCGTGACGACTACAGCAAATTCATTGATTCTTACCTCAAGCAGAATATTCTTGAAGAAGATCCATTCAAGACATTGGATCCAGATGGTCCAGGCGCTTTGATGGAAATTGCTGAAGAAAAAGGACGCTCTGTAAAGAAAGACATTCACCTTGGTATTTGTGGTGAACATGGTGGAGATCCAGCATCTATCGCTCTTTGTTACGCAAAAGGTTTGAACTATGTTTCATGCTCACCATTCCGTGTACCTATCGCACGTTTGGCAGCAGCACAGGCTGTAATCAAAGCTAAACCAGCTGCAGCTCCAAAAGCAACTGCAAAGAAAGCAACAGCAAAGAAAGCTACAACTGCTAAAAAACCAGCAGCTAGCACAGCTAAAAAAACAACAAAGAAATAATTTTACTGAATAAGTAATTTATACTTAGTTGAACCCTCTGGGAAAAATCCTGGAGGGTTTTTTGTTTTTTATGGTGGCCGTGTCATTCCAGGCTCCAAATGTCATTCCGGACCTGATCCGGAATCTCTTTTGATGAAATCCTGAATCCAGATGTC
>JAEDJS010000031.1 GCA_016296205.1 Treponema sp.
AGAGAAAAATATATTCCAGACGGAGGTCCAAACGGTGGTGATGGTGGTCGTGGAGGAGACATTATTTTTGTTGTTAAAAGAAATCTCCGCACACTGGCTCATTTAAGACATCATCCTGTATTTAAAGCCAAAAATGGTGGTGATGGACAGGGTTGGAACCGCCATGGTGCAGATGGGGAAGATAAAATAATTCCAGTTCCACCGGGAACTACTTTGCGGGATGCAGAAACAAACGAAATTATTCATGATTTTCCCACAGATTCAGAAGATGAACGATTTGTTTTTCTTGAAGGAGGTAAAGGCGGCTGGGGAAATGTTCACTTTAAATCCTCAACAAATCAGGCTCCTAGATATGCTCACCCTGGAAAACCTGGAGAAGAACGGGAACTTAAAGTTGAATTAAGCATCATGGCAGATATTGGTCTTGTTGGCTTTCCAAATGCTGGAAAATCAAGTCTTCTTGATCTTTTTACAAATGCCCGCCCAAAAATTGCACCTTATCCTTTTACAACAAAAATTCCAAATCTTGGGGTTTTGCGTGTAGATGATGAAACTGATATAATTATTGCAGATATTCCAGGAATTATTGAAGGAGCCAGTGAAGGTGCTGGTCTTGGAATAAGGTTCCTTAAACATATCAGCAGAACTGCAGGACTCCTGTTTATGATTGATTCAAGTGATGATAATTATCTTACCGCTTATGATACACTGTGTAATGAACTTTCATCCTTTAGTGAAGAACTGGCTGCAAAACCAAGAATTGTTCTTTGCAATAAAATTGATAAAGAAGGTGCTTACGATAGAGCTGTTGAAATATGCAGAAAACTTAAGGCTGATCATCCCGATGTGCAGTCAATTCCAGTAAGCGTTTTTTCAAGAGCAAATATCAATGATGCCCGTAAAGCAATTATTGATCTTGTAGAAAAGCTTCAGGCTGGTCATAGACCTGGAGAAAATCATGCAGGCCAGGAAAAGGAACGCAGTACAGAATTTCTTGCAAGCCGTTGTGTTTCGGAAATGGATGAACCTGAACAGTTTCCTGGAATGGATAATACAGAATCACCATATTGATTTTAATGGAAGGTTTTTAGGCTGATGAAAATCGCAGTTTTTGGCGGAAGTTTTAATCCTGTTCACATGGGTCATCTTGTTCTGGCAGAAGATCTTTGTGTAAAACTGGGTTACGATAAAGTGCTTTTTGTTCCAACATATATTGCTCCTCATAAAGAAATGCAGTCACAGGTAAGTGCCCGGGACAGATTGAATATGGTTAAAGCTTTTTGCAGATCTGACAGACGTTTTGTGGCCGAACCTTGCGAAATCAACAGAAAAGGTGTGTCCTATACTTACGACACAATCTGCTGGCTGGAAAAAAAGTATGCAGAAAAGCTTGATTCAAAAATCGGACTTGTAATCGGCAGCGATTTGCAGAAAGATTTTCATTTGTGGTATAAAGCAAAAGAGTTGTCCCAAAAAGCTCAATTGATTCTTGCCCGCCGGCCGGAGCGTTCCTATCTGGCAAAAAATGAATTTTCAAATGCAGAAAAAGGTGATTATGGGAAAGGTACTTCCAGTGATAATTCTGAGCTGTTCAAAAATGCACTGGTAATAGACAATCCAATGATCGATTTAAGTTCAACAGATATAAGGCAGAGAATCGGCACTGGTCAGAGTTTTAAGTATCTTGTGCCCAGAGAAATTTTAAAGTATATTTACAAAGGACATTTATATGGATATAACTCCTGAGTTGATAGAGAAAGTAAAACAGTATGCAATGGTGGCCGTTAAGCCTGAACGTTTCCAGCATAGTATTAGAGTTGGAGAAACTGCCAGATTAATGTGCAGAATTTATGGCGTTGATCCCCTAAAGGGATATTTTGCCGGAATTGCCCACGATATATGCAAAGATTTGGATGATGAAATTCAGATTAGTCTGGCCAGCCATGACGGAGCAGAATTTACAAAGCAGGAGCTTAAAAAACCGGCTCTTCTTCATGGTCGGGCTGCTGCAATTAAACTGGAAAAGGATTTTGGTGTAGACGACAGGGAAATTCTTGAGGCTGTGGCAAAACATACTTTAGGCGGCAAAGGACTTTGTTCTTTAAGTAAAATTATTTATGTGGCAGATAAAGTTGAACCAGGGCGACCTCATTCAACAGAAGAATACAGATCGGAACTTTTTGCGCTCCCTCTTAACACAATGTGCCTCAAAGTTCTGGAAGAAAATATGAATTATCTTAAAAAGAAGAATAAGTCGGTGGCAGATGTTTCCTATAAGTTTCTTGAAGATTTAAAGGAATTGTCTCTGGCAGAAAAAAAGGAAGTGTAGATGAGAAGAGCACAGGCAAATAAAAGCGTAATATTTCTTGGACTTATTGTTCTGATTCTTGTGGTTATGGTTACAATAATCGCCTTTAGCCTTAGAACAGATCCGGTAGAAGAAACACTTCAGGATGAATCTGTTATGAAGGTTCTTATTGTTCTCCATGATGAAGAAGGTGAATCAATTCTTACTGATGTTCTTCTGTATTATCCGGTAAGTAAGAAAGGTGCACTTTTTGATATTTTGGGAAATACTGGTTCCATTTATGAAAGTTTGGGACGAGTAGACAGAATTGATGCAATTTATAAAGAAAAGGGAATTGATGTTTACAAGAAAGAAATCGAAAAACTTCTTGCAGTGGACATTCCGTTTACTCTTGAATTTGATGCAGAAGGTTTTGGTGAAATTACAGATATTTTAGGCGGCATGAAAGTATTTGTTCCAACTCCAGTTGATGAAGTAAGTCCTAATGGTGAGCGCTGGCTTTTACCTGGTGGTGCTGTTACTCTAGACGGTGATAAAATCGATACTTATATTAACTATATTCTGCCTGATGAACTGGAAAGCGACAGAGAGGAACGTAAGCAGAATGTTTTGATTGCTTTCTTAAGTGCTTTGGGAGAAAACAGAAACGTTATCTTTAATAAAAAGAACTTCCCGGTTTTTGCTAAGAAATTTAAATCAAATATTGGAGATAAAGGACTTTATTCCCTTCTTGAGCAGATTTCTTATGTAGACAGCCAGAGGTTGAATCCCCAGATAATTACCGGAAGTACACGTATGGTTGACGGAAAAAAACTTCTGTTCCCTTATTACGACGGTCAGCTTATTAAAGATGTTGTTAAGCAGACAATGAACTCCCTTATTAGTGAAGATGGAACAATGCAGAACCGTGTTTATGTTATCAACGTTCTTAACGGTACTTCAAAACAAGGTTTGGCACGTAATACCGCCAGTCTTCTTAAAAGTGCAGGGTATGAAATTCTTGGTGTAGGCAATGCAGATAAAAATGATTATGAAGATACTGCAATCATTAATCATATTGGTAATAAGGAAGTTGCAAAAGCTTTAGGTGATTTTATCCACTGTGAAAATATTATCGAAGAAGAAGTTAAGCCGGAAAGTGAAGGTCTTGACAATGTAGCAGATGTTGATTTTACTTTGATTGTGGGTGCTGATTTTGACGGAAGATATGTGCGTTCATCAAAGAAATTTGACAGACAGGAAAAACAAGCTCCATCAGACAGTCAGGAAGAACAGAATGGTGCACCTGTTGAAAATAAAGAATAATATGGGAGAAAAAATGGCAAAGACAGAAGAACAGAAGGCAATGGAAATTGCTCAGCTTATTGAAGACGGAAAAGGTGTAGATACAACAGTAATTGATGTTTCAGAATTAAACAGCTGGACAGATTTTTTTGTAATTACAACAGTTAACAGTAGTGCACACTGGCAGGGGCTTTATAAAGATGTAAAAGAATATGCTGCTAAGAATGATATGCAGATTCATGTTACAAAGCAGAAAGTTCCAAGTGGTGATGAATGGAATCTGATTGATATTGGTACAGTTGTAGTTCACCTTATGACAGCCGAAGCCCGAGGCTTTTATGAAATCGAAAAGCTCTGGCATGCTGGGAAAAAATTAAAATAAAAATAAAAGGGTTCTGATTTTTTGTTAAAGCAGCACTAAAACTCAGACCCCTTTTTGTATATTATAAAAATTGAATTAAAAATTAGTTGTAGTCGTCTTCTGAACCGTATGTTTCATCATCAAAGTTGTTGCGACCGCCAAAATAGCCGTCTTCTGCTTCGTGATCATCATATTCGTCTTCTTCGCTGTAGTCATCGTCGAAGTCGTCAAAATTTTCTATTTCATTTTCTTCGTTGTAAGATGAGCTGAAATAGTCTTCTTCTTCTTTTTCAAAATCGGAATCGTCTTCGAATGAATCTTCAAAATCATCATCTTCATAACCTGACATTCTGAATTCGTAATCGTCTAACATTGAATACCCCCAGTAAACGCTGGATAGACTTTAAAATAACGGTGTTTTTTTGTCAATATAAATCATGAAAAATTTTCAATTATGTGGAAGTCTGACTCAAATATTTCAATCTGTTTCTATTATCCATTGACAAAAATCTGTTAAAAATTTATAATCTGTTTGTATGTTCAGTAGTATGACTGTTCAGGCACCTGCAAAGATTAATATTGGTCTTCATATTCTGCCTAAACGTTCTGACGGCTTTCACAATTTGGAAAGTGTTTTTACAACTGTGAATCTTTGTGATACGATACAAACTACTCTTACAAATCAAAAGGGTGTATGCTCTGTTGAATGTAAGGAAATGGTTTTGCCGGCAGAAAACACAATTACTGCTTCATACAAAGCTTTCTGCGTGCTTACCGGTTATGATGGCGGCTGTAATGTAAAAGTTACAAAGCGTATTCCTTCCGGGGGTGGATTGGGGGGCGGCTCTAGTAATGCTTCTTCTTTTATTCAATCCATGAACATTTTATGTGGCACACAGTTAAGTGCAGTGCAGTTGAACCAGATTGCTGGTTTTGTTGGCAGTGATGTGTATTTTTTTACAAATGCATTGATTGCCGGCGCAGACCCTTTCAATGGAAAAAACTTTGGGGCTTATGTTACAGGTAGAGGCGAAAATGTTGAACAAATCAGCATGCCGGAAAACCTTAATATTCTTCTTGTTTTTCCTGGTGTTCAGGTTTCTACTAAAGAGGCTTATTCTTTGGCAGATGAACACGGACTGAACTGTAATATTTTCGGAAAGAGTTTTTTTGAACAACAGCTGGAAAGTTCAAGCTGGAATCTTGTAAATGATTTTACAGTTCCGGTTGTAAAGAAATTTCCTGCCATTGCAGAGGCGCTGTTATCACTTAAAAATTGTGGTGCAGATTACGCCGAAATGTCTGGGAGTGGGGCTACAGTTTTTGGAGTGTTCAGAAACCGTAAAAACGCGGTGGAAGCACAAAAAAAATTGTCTGTTATTTGGAAAACGGTGCTTTGTTAACTGATTGTTGCGTTCCTGTAAAAGTGATGTTACAATTATTAATAAAGACTACAAAATATTGCAGCTTTGGAGGCAACTATGGAAGTAACAGAAGTAAGAATCCGCAAGGTAGAAGCAGAAGGAAAGCTTAAGGCTTACGTAACGGTTACATTTGACAACTGTTTTGTTGTTCACAATGTAAAAATCATTGAAGGCAAATCAGGTTTGTTTATTGCCATGCCTAGCAGAAAAACTGCAAACGGTGAATTCAAGGATGTGGCACATCCAATCAGTCCAGAATTCAGAAGTGATCTCCAGAAAAAAATTCTTGGGGAATACGAAGCAGGTCATATAGAAGAAGGTCCTGCAGATGACATGTAATAATTATTTTCTGGCAGTTAGATTTTTCTGATTGCCAGTAAGATAAATATTTTTGGGACGTCGTCAAGCGGTAAGACAACGGCTTTTGGTGCCGTCATTCCACAGGTTCGAATCCTGTCGTCCCAGTTTTGTTTTAATAGGAGAAAAAAATGGAAACAATGGTAATTAATGCTAAGACTCGCAAAGAAATGGGCAAGACTTATGCAAAAAAAATCCGTGAATCTGGTATCATCCCAGCTGTAGCATACAACGAAAACGGTGAATCAATCATGCTTGAAGTAGAAGCAGCAGAATTCTCAAAAGTATGGCGCTCAATTACAAAAACAACACTTATCAACCTTAAAATTGATGGTAACGACAACATGGCTTATATCAAAGATACAGAATATGATATTAAGACAGATAAAAACCTTCATGCTGATTTCCATATCGTAAGCGGTAAAAAAATGATTCCTGCAAAATTCAAGGTACACTACTCTGGTACTCCAAAAGGTGTTCTCCTTGGTGGTTTCATGGTAAAACATATCCCAGAAATCTTAGTAAAAGCTCTTCCAGCAGATCTTCCACAGTCTGTTACGGCTGATGTTTCTGGTCTTAACATTGGAGACAAATTCCTCGTATCTGACCTTCACTTGGGAGACAAAGTTGTTCTCATTACAAAAGCAGATGCAGAATTGGTAACAATTGCTCCACCAAAAAACAAATAATTTGTAGAAATTAGTCAAATATGGGGCTGTCCAATAAGTCCTGTCATGCTGAATTTATTTCAGCATCCACACTATATATAGTGCTTAAGATTCTGAATCAGGTTCAGAATGACAGAGGCTTAATTCTTTTGGGACAGCCCCTTTTTTTTGTTCATTCAATTAATATGAAACCGGATTTTATTCAACAGATTTCAAATGGTCTCAAAAGCTGCGCAGAATTTTGTAAAATTCAACTTGAAAATTCAAAAATCGCCTGTGCAGTAAGCGGTGGTGCAGATAGTGTAAGTCTTCTCCTGGCCCTTAATTTTTTGAAACGTGATTTTAATTTTGAACTTTCTGCCATTTCTGTAAATCATAATCTTCGTGGTGCAGAAAGTCTGGAAGATTTGAAATATGTTGAATCTTTATGCGCCCAGCTAAATGTTTCCTGCATAAGTGTTACAATTCCTTACAATCAAATTTACGAAATTTCACTTTCCCGCAAAGGTGGAATAGAAGAGGCTGCCAGGTTTGTTCGTTACAGAGAATTTGAAAGAATCGCCTCAGAAAATGACTTAACTTTTATTGCTCTTGCTCATAATAAAAATGATTTGCTGGAAAATATTCTCATGCGTTTTATGCAGGGCGGTGTAGAAAATCTTGGGGGAATGAAAATCTGCAGGCCTTTTGCTCTTAAAGAAGGTTTTTATATAAGGCCAATGATTGAAGTTCCAAGATCTGATGTGGAAAATTTTTTATCAAATCAGAAGGTTTTGTTTAGGACAGACAGTTCCAATCTGGAAGATAATTTTTTACGTAACAAAATCCGGCATAAAGTTGTTCCTTTATTGGATGAAAATTTTGATTTCTGGCAGATGGGTGTTATTTCTTCTGCATATAAATCAAAAATTCAGAAGGAGGCTGTTGAATATTATGCCCGCCGGGAAATTCAAAATATCGGTTTAAAACAGGAATTTACAGATTCATGCAAAAAAATTTCTTTTGATGGAGAAAGATTTTCCAGTCTTCCAGCCGGTGTAAAGTGGAACATTGTTTATGAGGTTTTAAATCGGCTGGAGGTAAGCAGTAGATTTCCTTTTGCAAGAGTTCAGGAAGTTTGCAGCGAAACTGTTGATTCAAATTTAAAGCTGGAATTTGATTTAAAAAATGGAACTGTTCTTCAGATAAAATGCGGTAAATTTTTTGAATTTGCTTCATTCCAAAAAGTCTCAAATGTCCAAAATATAAGGACAAAACGGGATTTTTCTGTTATAATTGAACATACTGGAATTTATAAATTAGGTGAATTCCAAATTCAAGTTGAAGATGCAGCTGGTGGTCAGGGAGTTAATCTTCTTGGAAAAATTACAGGCTTCTCAGGTGATGATTTTTCTGCAGAATTGTTTTTACCTTCATTGAATTTTCCTTTTGTTATCAGAAGCAGAAATCCTGGTGACAGAATAAAATGCAGTGATTCAACTTATAAAAATGTAAAAAATGCGGTGGCTGGTCTTAAAAAGCTTGAACAAAAATCCTTTTGTAAAAGTTTTACCTTTGATGTAAAAAATGTGCTTGTTATTCAGGAGCTTTCATCATCGGACCTTAATATTGTTGCGTTGTGGGGAACCTTTGCCGGTCTCTGCAACTGGATTGTGTAAACTAAAATTGGAATTTTAAATGAAAAGATTAAACAGATTGATAATGACTGCAGTTTTTGTTACTGGAATATTTGCTGTTTCTTCTGCAGTAAGTGCTCAGACTTATGATTCTTTTGATTCTGGTGCTTTGAACAGTGCTAATCTTGCAAACAGAAAAACTGCTTTGCGCTGTCTTGAACTGGCAAAAAATTATTCTGCAAAAAAACAGTGGACACTTGCTGTTAGTCAGGCAGAGCTTGGTCTTTCTTATGATAATAAAATTGCAGATTTGTGGTACATTCTTGCAGTAAGCAAAACTGGAATGGGAGAATCAAAGAACAATGTTCTTCAGCTTGTTACAAAATCATTGTATTCCGGAGAATGGCTTGACTACAATCGTGATAGTGCAAGAGTTTTGTATGCCGATATTTTAAGTGATACTCTCCGGGGTGAACAGGCTATTGAAGTATTGGATTCCAAACCAGTTATCTTTAGTGCCGATGCAGAATATATTCGTGCTAAAAGTTACTACAGAATAGGGCAGAAAGAAAATGCCAGGTTAAAAATTGATACTGCCCGAAAAATGTATCCCGATGACATAAGATTTCCTCTTCTGTTTTTTACTTATGAAGATTCAAAAGACACTGATGAATTTGTTGTAAAGACTGCTTCTAATTTTAATCAGCGAATAAGACTGTATGGTAATGGAGCTCCTGAACTGGATGCTGAACTCCAGATTAAGGCGGCAGGTTTTGCATTTGGCGAAGAACAGGAACGTATGCTAAAATCCTTTAATGCCCGCCGTTACCGTCATCCTCTTTATGCAATTCTTGCTTATCAGAATAATCTTCTTACTCCTCAAAAAGCTTTGTCTTATATGGCAAGTTTTGCAGATTCCAGAGTTGATTTTGATTTGTTCAACCAGTTTTTTAATATTCTCGCAGAAAGCAAAGATTCTGAAGTGATGGAAAAATCAAAAGAATATCTTGCTCAGTATTCTGGAATTTTGTGTTTTGATACAGACGGCGACAAAATCAATAACATGGAAGTTAAGTTTACCCGGGGAAGACCGGCAACAATTGTATATGACCAGAATCAGGATGAGAATAACGAATTTATTGTTGCCTGCGATTTTGGTGTTCCTGTTCACGCAGATGTTAATTATAATCACTTTAGCGTTGAATGGGAAAATTATCCTTATCTTTCTACTGCTGTATTCCATGGATCGGATAATTCAGAGCTTGTAAAATTCAATATTATTCAAAATGAACTGGCATGGAGTCCTGTGTCTATTGAATATAATCAATTTATTTATGATGAGTTTGGAGTTGAATTCTATATTCCTTCTTATGCAAAAAATCAGGTTCCTCTTACTACTAAACTCCTTGTAGACAAGTGCTACAATTATCAGCTTAAGAGCCGTGAACGAAAAAATGCATTGATTACTTACATTGTTCTTGATGGTCATACTCAGCTTGCAGAATATACAATGAACGGAAAACTGTATGCTCAGGCAGAATTCCAAAATGGTGTTCCTGCAATTAGAATTGTGGATGCAGATGATGATGGAGTTTTTGAAACAACTGAATTTTATGGATTTACCAAAGATGTGGATTTGATGATTCAGACTTCAGAAGAAGAGAAGGCGATTATGACAAATCTGTTTGGTCTTCCAAGTACTGGAGAAGGATTCTATCTTTCTAAAATTCAAATCGACAGAAATAAAAATACAATTCCTGATTTTATTGAAGAGTACATGGCTTTTGGTGAAAAATTCACAAGCTGGGATACAAATGAAGACGGGTTGTGGGATGTTCAATATCATCGGCTGCCTCGGGTAAAAGATTCTCAAGGCCGTCTTGATCCTCTTGTAGAAGAAAGTTCATTTTATGATATTAAAAAAGACCTTATGATTACTGTCCGTGCTGTTGATGGAGTGCCTTCAAAAGTAATAAGCGGCGACCAGAATCTTGAAGTTATTAAAGATAAGGAAAATGATTTTTACTGGATTGGACAAGCTGGCGGCGAGTTTGATGCTCAGATTTGTGTAAATGAATTGAATGCTCTTGGAAATCAGGGTGAATGTATTGTTGTTACAACTAAGGAAAATAAAATACTCTGTGTGAGAGTTGGAAATTATTTGTACGGAAAAATCGTGCATGCTCTTGAACTGGAGCAGTCCGAAAAATGAAGCGCCTGATTTTTATTCTTTCTGTGATTTTCTGTTTTGTATTATCTCTTAATTCCTGCGCCAGTGTGAAGCCGGCAGATAGTGTTGCTTCCCAACCGGTATTTACTCATCAGGATTCTGTGAATGAAGAAATTAAAAACATTAATTTGATAAAAGAATCTGATTTAGTAAAAGCCCTCTGGAAAAGTTACATTTTAAAAAATAATTCGGAAGGGTTTAATGACGCCCAGGATAATTTTAACGAAATTCTTGAGGAATGCAAAAAGAAATTCAATTTGTTATTAAATTCAGAAGAAGAAAAAAATAATCTTGAAGCATTTAAATTTGCTTTATCAATTAACGCTGTTGATTCAACTTTTGCTGTTCCTTCTAATCTGGAAATGCTAAAAAAACAGGCAGTTCCCGGGCTTAATAATGGAATCACTTTTCTGGAAAATAAAAAAGTCTCTCAGTTTATTAATGGCACAGTAACTGTTCTTGTGGACAAAGGAATTAAAATTAAAAATGGAATTGGCAGTGCAGATTCTGTTTTGGGAAGTGGATTTTTTATTTCTAAAAATGGATATATTATTACAAACTATCATGTTGTTGCAGATTGTGTTGACCCAAAATACGAAGGACTTTCCAGACTTTATATAAAGCTTGCAAATGATGAAGATACCAGAATTCCTGCCAAGGTAATCGGATGGGATGAAGTTCTTGATCTTGCACTGTTAAAAACAGAAGTTGATGCTCCTTACGTTTTTAATCTTGGTTCCAGTGAGAGCCTTGATGTCGGAGATACTGTTTTTGCTATTGGTTCACCTTTGGGACTGGAACGAACTTTGACCCGGGGAATTATTTCTGCAAAAGACAGAAAACTGTTTACCTGTGGAAATGTTTTCCAGCTTGATGCAGCAGTTAACAGCGGTAACAGTGGAGGACCAGTAATAGACAGCGCAGGAAATGTTCAGGCTATTGTTTTTGCCGGAGTGCAGAATCATCAGGGGTTGAATTTTGCAATTCCAGTTGAATATTTAAAAGCCCAGCTTCCTGTTCTTTTTAATAATTCCAAAGGTGGCAAGCTTGTTCATCCATGGATAGGAGCTTATGGTAAAACAGAAAAAACTGTTGGTGTAAATGCAAAAAATGCTGGCGTTAAAATTTTTTATTTAATGCCTGGTGGAAGCGGTTTTTGTGCAGGATTAAAAGAAGACCAGATTATTGTTGGCCTTAATGGAAAAAATATTTATTCTCTGGAAGATTTGCAAAGGGGATTAATGGAGTTTCAGAACGGAACAATTGTAAAATTCAACATAAAAAATTCTGATGGAACATTCCAGACAATTCCTGTTTTTCTGGAAGATCGTCCAAAAAATCCAGGTTATGAATTTTATACTCACGATTTACTTTGTAATTCCTTTTACCCCCTTTTTGGAATGAAGTTAACAAGCGTGAGTGACGTTTCCAGAAAAAAATTTGTTGTTTCAAAAGTTATGAAGGGAAGTGCTGCAGAAGAATACGGTTTAAGTGTTCAGGATCCCGTTGTAATTTTTAAAACTGATTTTAATAATGAAAAAACAATTCTTGCAGTAAATGTATATACAAAAAAGCAGAAAAACGGTTATATTGATGTAAACGTTCTGTTAACCGCTATGCTAGACAGTCCCTACATTTTTTAAAATAGAAATTAATTAAAAGGAAATATAAATGACAGATTTAAAATACAAGCGCAACTTCTGTATTACAGCTCACATTGACCACGGTAAAAGTACTCTTGCAGACCGTCTTATACAGAAAGCAAGAATTATTGATGACCGTCAGATGCAGAATCAAATTCTTGATAATATGGACATTGAACGTGAACGTGGTATTACAATTAAAAGCCAGGCCGTTACAATTCCTTATCATGCAAAAGATGGTCACGATTATGAATTGAATTTTGTTGATACTCCAGGCCATGTTGATTTTAGCTATGAAGTGAGCCGTGCTATTGCGTCTTGTGAAGGTGCTCTTCTTCTTGTTGATGCCAGCCAGGGTGTTGAAAGTCAGACTGTTAGCAATATGTTTATGGCTCTTGAACAGGAATTGGAAATTGTTCCAGTAATCAATAAAATCGATCTTCCAAGTGCAGACATTCCTCGTGTAAAAAAAGAAATTGATCACGACCTTGGACTTGATGGAGAAAACAGTCTTCTTGTAAGTGCTAAAACCGGTGAAGGAATTGACGAACTTATGGAAGCAATTGTAACTAGATTCCCCGCTCCAAAAGGTGATGTTAACGCTCCTGCCAAAGCTCTTATTTTTGACTGCCACTATGATGAATACCGTGGAGTTATTGTTCACGTAAGAATTATGGACGGCCGAATTAAAGCTGGTGATATGATCAGATTCATGAGCAACAATGCGGAATATAAAGTTGAACAGGCCGGAATTTTTAAAATCACTTACGAAAGTACAGGTGTTCTTGAAGCCGGCGATGTAGGTTATATTATTGCAGGAATCAAATCAATTAGTGATGTTAAAGTTGGTGATACAATCACTGTTGCATCTAATCCTGCCACAGAAGCTTTACCTGGTTTTAAAGAAGTAAAGTCAGTTGTGTTCAGTTCAATTTATCCTCTTGATTCTAATGATTATGAAGAACTTAGGGACAGTATGGATAAGCTCAAGTTGAATGATGCATCTCTTGTTTATGAAAAAGATAATTCCATTGCTTTGGGTAACGGTTTTAGATGCGGCTTCTTAGGTTTACTCCATCTTGAAATCATAGAAGAACGTCTGGAGCGTGACTATAACCAGGCAGTAATTTTTACAGCACCAAGTGTACGGTACAAAATAAAGGCTCAGGGGAAGGAAGAAACTTTTATTGATAATCCTACAGAATTTCCAGATGGTAAAATTGAATGGTCAGAAGAACCTTATATCAAAGCCAGCATTATTACTCCAACTGATTATCTTGGGAATATTATTGAGCTTTGTACCATGAAGCGTGGTGTTCAGACAAATATGTCCTATCTTGATGAAAAACGAGTTGAACTTATCTACGAAATGCCACTGGCTGAAGTTTTGTTTGATTTCTACGATAAGTTAAAAAGTTACAGCCGTGGTTATGCTAGTTTTGATTATGATGTTATTGATTACCGCCGCACTGATCTTATTAAAATTGATATTCTTATTAATGGTAAAAGTGTTGATGCGTTGAGCCAGCTTTGTTACCGTCCAAGTGCAGTAGAAAGAGCAAGAGTTGTCTGTGAACGTTTAAAAGGCGAGATAGCCCGTCAGCAGTTTAAAGTTGCAATTCAGGGAGCAATCGGAAGCCAGATTATTGCCCGCGAAACTGTTAACGCTGTTAGAAAAGACGTTCTTGCAAAATGTTACGGCGGTGACGTTACCCGTAAGCGAAAACTTCTTGAAAAACAGAAGGAAGGTAAAAAGCGCATGAAGATGGTTGGTAATGTTGAACTTCCGCAAAGTGCCTTCCTTGCAGTTTTAAAAGAAAAACAGGACTAAATTAATTTTTAGTTTTTTAGAAAGAGCAGAGACTGGTTGATGTCTTTAATAAAAAATGACAGCTCTGCTTTTATTCTTTTTAAATACCCGGAATTAAGCTGCAATTGATTTCCATCTGGGAAATGAATGTAAAGGTAGTCTCGTGTTTCTAACAATTCCTTTAGCTGCTGATCAAGAGTTATTGAGGCTTCTCTATATTCAGAATCTTCTCCGCAACTTAAAAGACTTTGAATTTTTATTAAAGCAGTTTTTTCGGTTTCCAGAAATTTTTGAATTTCATTAAATTTTATTTTTGTTCCAAATGGAGTTAAATTTTCCGGGCCAAGAATAATTGAATCTGTTTGAGTAATCTGGTTAAAGCCGGAATTTCTGAATTGCTGAATGTCTTCTGTTCTAGAAATTCCTAAAATCAAACCTGTTCTGCCGCCGTCAAATAAGTTTTTTGTTCCTGAAAAAACCTGGTTAAAAATATTTGCGTAATTTAAAAGTGATTTGTCTGTTACAATTGGTCTGTTATTTTTATCAAGACAAATGAAAGCGCCTTCTCTAAAACTTGCCCCAATGTTTCCTGGAAGTTTAAAACGGCTGCAGGTTAAAAGTTCATTTAAATGTTGAGGTGTTCCCTTGCAGTGAGTTTTACCTGTTTTAAAACTAAAATCATTTCCAATTACTATTACAGGAACTTCATCTGATTTTCTTAGTTTAAGGGCGATATAGGTACTTGTTAAGCCTACACTTCCCATTGGTGGAATTAAATTTTCTGTTCCTGTTAAATTTTGAATGTTTTCCAGAAAGTTGCATTGGATGTATTTTGAAGTAAAAAAAACTTTGTCTGCTCCAAGAATCTCTGTGCATTGAGGGCGGCCAGTTAAATCTGCAAATTGAATTATTCTGGAGTTTTTATTCTGGAGATAACTTTTTTGAACTGCAAACTGGCTTTCTATTCCTACAACAGCGTCTGGTTTAAAACCTCTTAACGTAAGGGCAGGTAAGGCGGCATCTACTGCAATTGTAAAAAAATCATTTTTAATAATGGAAAAATCGTTCTCTTTAAAAAATATATCTGTACTTTCACCTGCTCCAAAAACGATTATTGGTTTTGAAACAGAGTTTTTAAAATCGGAAAGCATGTAGTTGTTTTTTAACTTGTATAGATTTTTAAAAATGTTTCGTGAATAAAGTCTGCCAAGCTTTGTTAGTGTTAAACGGTTTTTCCATTTGAGAGCAACTGCTTCCTGAATAGCAGAAACTACCTGGTTGTAAAAATCTGGATTGAATGAAACCGATGCAGAAAAATCAATTCTTATGGCACGTTTTATTTTATTATCAGATTGAATTTCTGTAATCCGATTGTTTAAATTTTCAAGAGAAATTAAATCAACTGGAAAATTTGAATAATCAGATAACTTGTTTTTAGAAAGATTAAAAAGAGGCAGTTCTTTTTCTATTGCAACGATTGAACAATCCTGTGGAATTTTTTCTAAAAGCTCTGGTAATCCATACCACAAGGCTGGCCCGCAAATAACGATTAATGTTCCCGGAAGAATTTCCAAAGACTGGATTGTGCCCAAAACAGCTCTTGCTGGATTATACTTTGAATAGAGAAATCTTTCTTTGTATTCTACTGTGAATAAATTAGAAGAGCCCGCGCTTAGCTGGACCAAACGGGGCTCTTTTATTGAATTTGTATTCAATTAATTTCCTTAGCGGTTGTACAAGTTGTTAAAGAATACCTGCTGGAAATTGTCTACAACTTTTTTGCTTGAGAACAATGACTGCTGTAAACTTGTTGAGTTCATTTCTTCAATTGTTGAACTGAATGTGCTTGTATCAACATCTTTGCTTGAAATCTTTTTGCACTGGAGAACAACAATGTTGTCGCCAATGATTAATGGCTGGCTAACTTCATTTACTGCAAGACCAAATGCTGTTGTAAAGAACTGTTCGTTGTTCTGAGCATTAATGTCTGTAACTTCTTTTGGAAGTTCTGCATAGAATTTTGAAGAGTTACCGTAGTTAAGATTAAATTCTGGTACATTGATTACACTTGCTCCTGCATTTTTTGCAGCTGTTGACAATGATTTTGACTGAGCTTCTTCTGCAAGTTTTCCTGCAAGACCAAGGAAGTATGTTTCGATAATGCTTTTTTCGTTTGTAGAAATATAAGAAGAAACGTCATTAAGTACGCTTTCTTTTGAGAAGTCTGCTGCAATTGGATTTCCGTTGCATTTGAAGAATGTGTAACCCTGTTTTGTCTTAATGATGTTACTGTATGCATCTTTTTCCAATGCTTTAACCTGTGTAAAATCATCTGTGTTGTTAAGAATGTTTTCGATTTCGTATGAGTATGAATTAGAAAGTAAACCGTCAGAGTCTGTGTACATCATTGTTGATTTTTCTGCTACGGCTGTATCAAATTCAAGTTTGCCAGCTTTAACGTCTTTGTAAACTGCTTTTAAATCGCTTTCTTTGTCCATTGTAACAGCAGAAAGGTTGTAGATAAGGAACAGTTTTGAGTTTTCTTCTGCAAATTTCTTTACTTCAGATGTTGGGTATTTATCTGTTGTGAAAACTGCCATGTTGAATGAGCGGACATCTTTTCCTGCGTTTTCAATATATTCTGCAGCTTTTGTAGAAGTTTTGATTCCGTAAAGTGAATTTTCTCCCTGCTGTGTTCCAATCATGTCTATAACATAACGGCCGTAAGTAAGTGACTTTTTGATTGAATCACTCATGTCGTTGATTGTTTTTTCTGGAGTTTAATTGAAAATTCTTTCAGAGAAGTTTCCCTTTTCATCAAGGAAGTATGGACGCATCTGTCTGCTTACTGCACTTTTTGGTACTTTATATCCGCTTTTTTCTACAGCATCAATAAAAGCCATGTTGTTGATTGTGCGTGTAAAAGCCTGCTGGAAAATTGAATATTCAGACTGTGTGTTGATTTCGTATCCCTGATTGCGGTACTGGTCTGCCAGCTGCTGAACATTCTGTGTAAATTCAGAACCTGCTTTGTATTCAATTTTTTTTCCGTCGTATGATCCGAATGCTGGAAGCTGATTTTTGCCTCCGAAAATGGCGGTGAAGATTTCTGTACCTGCACCAAAAACAATGAATGTGAATACGGAAAGAATAAGAATAATAATCGATCCGATATAAACAAGTGGTTTTTTCATAAGTAAATCCTTTTTATATTTATTATAGAAGATTTTTGCTGTTTTTAATGAAGAAAAATAATTCTTTAAAAACGCTTTAATATTTTATCACTCATAAAAGGTGCTGTCAACGGTGATTTTGTGTTGTTAAAAAAATAATTTTTTTAATTTTTTTTATAAAACCTATTGACACTTTTTTTTGATACTGATATATTAAAGACATATTGCGGGTGTAGCGAAGCTGGTTATCGCGCTGGCCTGTCACGCCGGAGATCACGGGTTCGAGCCCCGTCACTCGCGAATTAGATACCCTGTCAAAATGGCAGGGTATTTTTTTTGCCCCAGTGATTTTTTATAATAACTGGTATATATTTACTTAATACGGGCAATAGCGCAGTTGGTAGCGCGCTTCGTTCGGGACGAAGAGGTCGGCGGTTCGAATCCGCCTTGCCCGATTTATTATTATTTTCCGGAGGTTTAATTAATGGCAATAAACTCATCAAATTCAATGCTTGACCGTCTTTCTGAGCTTGCTGTGGCTAATGACCCTATTGATCCAAAGCTTTATGAAAAATATGATGTAAAACGTGGTTTGCGTTATTCAGACGGAAGAGGCGTTCTTGTTGGTCTCACTCGCATTGGTGATGTAGTAGGCTATGAAATTGATAAAGATGGAAACAAAGTAGCTGTCCCTGGACGTCTTTTGTATCGTGGATATAATGTAGAAAGTCTTATTAAGGATGCAGAAGCTCACAAACAGTTTGGTTATGAACAGTGTGCTTATCTTCTTCTTTTTGGTAAGCTGCCTACAGCAAATGAACTTGCAGAATTTAATCAGCTTTTAGGAACATTGCGCCAGCTTCCTAACAATTTTACAGAAGATATGATTATGAAGGCTCCTAGTTCTGATATTATGAACAAAATTGCCCGTGGAGTTCTTGCCAGTTATTCTTATGATAAAAATCCAGAAGACAGAAGCATCCAGAATATTATGAGACAGTGTATCGAACTTATTTCACGGTTCAGCACACTTGCCGCTTATGCTTACCAGGCTAAGAGACGTTATTACGATGGAAAAAGTATGTATATCCACAATCCTATGGAAAATCTAAGCACAGCAGAAAATTTCCTTCGTCTTATCCGCGGTAGTAAAAGTTATACTCCTCTTGAAGCCGAAATTCTTGACCTGGCACTTGTTTTGCATGCTGAACATGGTGGCGGTAATAACAGTTCTCTTACTATTCATGTTGTTTCTTCTGCAGATACAGATACTTATAGTGCTGTTGCCGCTGCAGTAGGTTCTCTTAAGGGAAGTAAACATGGTGGAGCCAATATGCGTGTTATGGGCATGATGGACGATGTTAAGGCAAATATTAAAGACTGGTCAAATGAAAAAGAAATCGGTGACTATCTGCGCAAGCTTTTGAATAAAGAAGCATACGACCATTCCGGACTTATTTACGGCCAGGGACATGCAGTTTATACAATCAGTGATCCTCGTACAACTCTTTTGCGTAATAAAGCAGAAGAACTGGCAAAGGCAACTGGCAATGAAGAAGAATTCAACTTGTATAAAACTATTGAACGTATTGCTCCGGAAATCATTTACGAAAAGAAGGGCGACAAGAAAAAGATTTGTACAAATGTTGACTTCTATTCCGGATTTGTTTATTCAATGCTGAATATTCCTCGTGAACTGTTTACACCTTTGTTTGCAGTTAGCCGTATTGCTGGATGGAGTGCTCACCGCATTGAAGAAGTTGTTGCAGGTGGAAGAATCTATCGCCCGGCATATAAAAATGTTTGTGAAGAATGTGAGTATATTCCAATCGATGATAGAAAATAATTTGGAATAGAAATTAAACACTCCTTATTTTTCAAGAATTAAATCGCAAACAGTTGCCTGAGTTGCATCAATTAAATCCTGTGGTTTTATTTTTATCTGTATTCCACGCTGGCCGCCACTTACTGCAATGAATTCATTTTCCAGTGCGCTCTGGTCAATAAATGTTCTGAACTGGCGCTTCATTCCTAATGGGGAACAGCCACCTCGAATGTAACCAGTTATGGCCATAAGTTCTTCTGGTTTTACGCTAGAAATTTCTTTTGCACCAGAAACTGCACGGGCTTTCTTTAAGTTGATTTCGCTTAATGCATTCTGGCAAAAAACCAGGATTTCCTTTGTGTCACTTCTCATTACAATAGTTTTAAAAACTGATTTTGGATCCATGCCGATTTTTTCTGCAGTACGGGCTGCGGCTCCAAGTTCAAGTTTGTGATCTGTGTCATCTTCATATTCTTTTGCTTCAAATGGAATCTTCTTCTGTTCAAGGATTCTCATTGCATTTGTTTTCTTCATTTTTTCCTCGTAAGTTTTAATTCAATTATTATTCATTTTAGTTATTTTGTGAAGTATAATTTTAATATTTTTCCAGAAAATTGAATGTGAACCTAAGTTGAACGCAAAAAAAAATTGTGGTAAATTAGCATGAATTATAAGAGGTTGAAAATGAGCAGGACTGAAGAATTAAATTTTGAACAGATTCCATGTTTTGGTGTTGCCGGAAATTTTACAGGTCATCTGGAACAGGCTGGTGAGGCAGTTGATTTTGCAAAAACTGTTGTTAAGGAAGCCAATGCCCCTAAAGCAATTTTTCCAACTTATCTTCCAATGGGAAACATTTCCGAATTAACTCCTGAGTTTCTGCATGTTTATCCTGTTGATTGCAAAAAAATTATTTATCCAGAAGGGGAGCAGAAAGTTCAATTGGAACCAGAATGTGGAATTTATTTTGACGCAATTTGGGAAGATTCAAAACTTGTTGATTTAGTTCCAATTTGTTTTGGTGCCAGCAATGATTGTTCAATTCGCAAAGAAGGTGCAAAAAAAATCAGCATAAAGAAAAATTGGGGCAAGAGCAGTAAAGGTGTTTCTTCTAAGTTGATTGAATTAAATTCGTTTAGTAAAGAAAAATCAATTTTGAATAATTATAACATTGTAAGTTTTTTGCAGCGTGGAAATGAGATTTACCAATACGGCGAAGATTCACCGGTTAGCCAGTACAGTTATGTTTTTGAAAAATTAACAGATTGGATGATAGATAAATTTAACAATCAAAAAGATGAAGGCCCGGCAGAAAATTTAAGTTTGTATTTGCAAGAATGTAATTATCCGGAAAAAATTTTTGTAAGCATTGGAGCCACTCGTTATACTGAATATGGTCAGACAAATTTTTTGCAGCCGGATGATTTTAGTTGTGTTGTTGTTTATCCAAGAGATAAGTATTGCCAAGATAATCTTAAAAAAATGATTTTGGAGCAAAACTATTGTGCACCGGACATTTCGTTTTTAGTGCAGAAAGTTTTGATGGGGTAAAATCAATTCTGAAAATTCAGAATAAAAACACTCTCGCGCAGAACCGCCCTTGCTGCACACGGCTGAGGGTAATGGAAAAAAATCCAATGCTCACTGCGTTCGCACCCTCAGAATGTGCATCAAGGCCGAACCTGCGCTCCGTTTTTTTTATTCTGACACTGTAATTGCACTTAACAAGTTAAATTATACTAACCGGTTATTTCCACGTTACTGTGAGTTCCAGCGTGGCAATCTACAGTTATATTATTTAAATAACATTGACTTAATTTATCCATTCTACTATTTTTTAATTGGTTAAAAAAGACTAAGTATTTAATTAAAGTGTTTTAAAATATAAGTGACTTAAATCCTTAAATCCATAAATCCTTAAATCCATAAATCCTTTTTTAATCAAAATAAAATTTTGGAGCACAAATTATGAAAATAATTGTGAGAAAAAGTGCGCTTTTAGGATTGGTAGCACTTAGTTTGGGTTTTTTAGTAGACAGAATAAGGATTATATACGGTTGAGTATATACTTTATAAAGTATACTTGCTTTTATATATTTCTTGTTATATACTTATATTAGAAACTATTAAGGGGCCCATAATGACTGTTATCAGCCAAGATGGAAGATTTGAATGGGGTTCTGAAAAAGACGAATTAAACATAAAAAATCATGGTTTTTCTTTTTCAGAAATTCTAGAAGTATTTGACGATCCATATCTTCTGACAAAATTTGATGATAAAAATTCTTCACTTGAAGAAGATAGATATTTTAGTGTCGGCAGCATCCGTGGAATTGTAATAATTGCAGCAGTTCATACAGAACGCAATGGAAGAACAAGAATTATTTCTGCTAGAAAAGCAGAACCAAAATTGCAGGAGGTTTACAATGCCTACATCAAACAAATTAACAGATGAAAGACTTAAAGAGATTGCAGCTCTTCCAATAACTTATGATGATGATATTCCGGAATTCTCTGATTCAGATTTGAAAGGTTTTGCACCTGCACATCCTGAATATTTTAAAGTTACTCCAATCAAGAAAGCTATTTCCATAAAAATAGATCTCGATGTTCTGGAAGCTTTAAAAGCTCAGGGCAAAGGTTATCAAACCAGAATAAATTCTATTCTGCGTGAAGCTGTCTTTTCTCATCAATAAGAAATAGTATGATTTCCATTCAGAGAGTGTGAAATTTATTCTGTAAATTCAGTAGGCTGTAGTTTGGACAACAGAATTAGGAAACGGAACATCTTCGTCACCAGCATTTCATTATTTAGGAGCAAAAGCACTTCCTGTAATGATTTATATAAAGCTTTAGCAGATGATTATCCATGGTTGAAAACTAAAATAAATGAAGCTTTCAAAAATAATTACAAACAAAAAGGTACAAGAACTGGAAATGTAATTGAATATAAATAATGGGAGAATTTTAATGAAAAAATTAAAATGGTTTATATTATTAATAGCCGCGCTATTTGTTACAGGGTGTAAAGATTATTTATTGGATTTTAGCGATATAAGTTTTAACCTTGATAAAACTTCATTTAAAACAAATGAAAATATGGTTTTAACTTGTACAGGTTCATTTGCAGAAAATGACATGATGGGAAATATTCATATTTATTTTTATATATGCAAAATTGAAAATGGCGAAAAAAATTATGGTAAAGAGAATTTTTTTTCAATTGTTGATTGTGGAACCTTAGAAAATGAGTCAATGGATATAAATGATTTTCAAGCTTTCATTTCAAAGAAATCAAGTTTTGTTCAGGTAAATGAAAAAATAGTTTTGAATATTTCACAGCCAGGAGATTATGAGATTTTTTTCGAACTTTCTTGTTCGGTAGATGGAGCGCCTTATAGACAGGCGAAGTATGAAAAATTTCTGATTACAGTGATAGAATAAAAAACGTATAAATGATTTCCGCGCTTAGTCAGAATAATGAGTACTTGTTTACATGTTAAGTGAGCATGTCATTGCAAGGAGCGACGCGACAATCCACTTGTCTATTAATAAACCAGTGAAAATATAAAAATTGGTTATATTATAAAAATAAAATTACAAAAAAAAATATTACAATTATTCTTTTTTATGGAATTAAAAATTAGAAAGTAAAAAAAATGAAAAAAGTAATATTAATCTTAACAACAATATTTCAATTAACCTCATGTCGTGAACCTTTTACAAGATTTAACGACGAAGTTGAATATAACGAATTTAAAGAAATCTGGGTTGAACCCGAAAATTATTCTTTTGAATTAAGTTATTCAATTGGTCCTGAATGTTATGATTTGAATCTGGATAATCCTTTTAATGGTTATTATAGAATCAAAGTTGAAAAAATAAAGTCAGAAACAAAATTTTACTTGAGTAGTTATTACTTTGATTATTATCAGCAAGAAAAAGAAAATTTTAATAGAGAGATTTCAAAAGATGATTTAATCAATTATATTGGCAAAGATAATTTTATTCAAAGTGTTTTTGATTGTATTACAAAATTTGACGATTATAGATTGACTGTACCACAATCTGATGCAAATAAAATTCATCTTATTGATTTTTTATCATTTCAGGCTACTTCGTTTTCGGGAGCAGACTATCATTTTAGCATCGTTACTTTTAAGAATGATTTGTGGTATTTTAAAAATCCCGATTCATTACAATATGGATTAGTAATCTGGATTGAAAATTATCAAGTTTTATAAAGATAATTCAATAAAATATAAAATGCATGGTTTCAAACAAAAAGGTACAAGAACTGGAAATGTAATTGAATATAAATAATGGGAGAATTTTAATGAAAAAATTAAAATGGTTTATATTATTAATAGCCGCGCTATTTGTTACAGGGTGTAAAGATTATTTATTGGATTTTAGCAATATAAGCGTTAGTCTTGATAAAACAAATTACGCGATTAATGAGGATATAGTTTTTTCTTGCGAAGGTTCTTTTGCAGAAAATGATTTTGTAGGAAGCGTTATTATCTGGTTTGATATGTATAAAATTATAAATGGTGAAAAAATTATTGATACTGAGCAATTATTTGAAATTAATGATTATGGAAAACTCAAAAATGTATATAATATAGAAAATGGTTTTAGAGCAATTATTTCTGAAGATGAATGTTTTGATCAAATAAATGAAAGGATAATATTGAATATTCTAAAACCTGGAGATTATGAAATTGTTGTATTTATTAGATGCAAAGTAGAAGGTGCATATAACGAACAGATTCAGATTTTTAATATATCATTCACAGTAACTGAATGATGAGTAAGTAGCAATCTTTTGCACAACCTGCTAAGATTTAACTAATTGAGTTAATAGATGCCCGGTTGTGAGACTGGGCATTTTTTTGCACTTAACATAACCGGTTAATTTGTTTTAATAGTGTATAATCAATTCTGAAAATTCAGAATAAAACACTCCCGCTCAGAACCGCCCTTGCTGCACACGACTGAGGGTAATGGGAAAAAATCCAATGCTCACTGCGTTCGCACCCTCAGAATGTGAATCAAGGCCGAACCTGCACTCCGTTTTTTTTATTCTGACACTGTAATTGCACTAAACATAACCGGTTAATTTGTTTTAATAGTGTATAATCAATTCTGAAAATTCAGAA
>JAEDJS010000032.1 GCA_016296205.1 Treponema sp.
GGAATAATTATTCATAATATATAATTATAACAAACAGTTAACTTTGTTAGCTAAAAACATTTTTCATTAATAAGGAGAAATACAGATGAAAAAGACAATGGCAGTAGTAGTTATGCTCGCAACAGCATTATCTCTCGTAAGTGCAAAAAGTTCAAAAAAATACAGCTTCACAGCTGGTGCACACGCTTTGGCAGGTGTTGGTTTCGGTACATTCGATGCTGATACAGAAAAAACAATTAAAGATAATGCTAATTTATCAAAAGGCATTGGTATTGATGTTGGTGGTGGTGCTTGGATTAACTTCCCATTGGTACAGGGATTGTGCATTCAGCCAGAAGTAAACTATATGTACAATATGGCTCAGACAAGTTATAAAGATACAACTGCTGGTGTAACAACTGATACAAATACAGTTTATTCATATTCATCAATTGATGTTGCAGCTCTCTTTACATATAAAGTTCAGAGCATTAACTTCCTTCTTGGACCTACAGTATCTTTCCCAATTAGCGATTTTACAGGTAGTACAAAAGGTTCGATAACAGGTGGTTCTCTTTCAAACACAATTGATACAACAAACACAGTAACTATCGATACAACTGCAACATTCGGTTTCCAGGCTGGTGCTAACACAAACGTACGCTTTGGTCTTGGCCAGATCGTAGCAGGTGCTCGCTTTATGATGGACTTCACACCAATACAGCACTTCAACAAGAACAGCAATGGTGAAATTACTTCAAAAGATGACCTCTACAAGAGAATGGGTGTTCTCGCAGAAGTTGGTTACCGCTTCGCTCTCTAGTCTTAGAAAAAATATTAGTTAAAATAAAGCACTGTGCAAAAATGCATAGTGCAGACAGTGACTATTACTACATGGCCTCCTTGGTATAAGGAGGCTTTTTTTATTTATAAACAATGGCTGTCATCCTGAACTCCGATTCAGGATCTCTCCCCAAAGAGATTCCGGATCAAGCCCGGAATGACGTGATGACCAGGAATGACGTCAGCCATGTGTCATCCTGAACTCCGATTCAGGATCTCTCCCCAAAGAGATTCCGGATCAGGTCCGGAATGACATCCCCGGCAATATATCTGGAATGACGTGATGACCAGGAATGACACACTTGGTGGCAAAAAACGGAATAAGTTTTTAAATATTGCACAATTGTTGTATAATTCCCCAAAATCAACTATAATATTTTCACTATGATTAGAATCTATGTTGAAAGAAAAAAAGGTTTCCAGAACGAAGCCGCTAGAATTTATTCAGAAATTACTGGCTTTTTGAACATCAAATCTGTAAAAAGTGTACGATACTTTAACAGATATGATATTGAAAATGTAACAGAGCAGGTTGCCAAATCAGCTGCAACAAGAATTTTCTCTGAACCACAGAGTGATTCTGTTATGTTTGATTCCCTGGAGCTTCCGGAAGGTTGGACTCAAATTGTTTGGGAATATTTGCCGGGCCAGTACGACCAGCGTGCAGACAGTGCAGAACAGTGTCTTTCTCTTTTGCGTGCGGGGCTTGCTTCAACTGTACAGGTTGGAACAGAAAAACCTGCAGTTCGCTGTGCAAAAATTGTAATGCTGGAAGGAAATCCTTCTTTAGACGATATCAAATCAATCCAAAAATATCTTGTTAACCCTGTAGACAGCCGTTTAACAGGAACAGAAATCCCGGAAACTTTAAAGATGAAAGTAGAAGATCCTGCAGATATTCCAACTGTAGAAGGCTTTAACAATCTTGGTCAAGATGAACTTGAAGCTTACCGTCAGAAACTGGGACTGGCTATGGATATTGCGGATGTTAAGTTCATGCAGGACTATTTTAAATCTATCAACAGAGATCCAACATTTACAGAAATTCGTGTATTGGACACTTACTGGTCTGATCACTGCCGCCACACAACATTCCTTACTCAACTTAATGAAGTAAAAATAGAAGACGGTCCATACGCAGAAATTTTCAAAAAATCACTGGAAAACTACAAAGCAATCCGTACAGAACTTTATGCAGACCGCAAAGACAAACCAGTTACACTTATGGACATGGCTTGTATTGGTGCAAAGTATCTTAAAAAACACGGAAAACTTGATGATATTGAATTAAGTGAAGAAATCAACGCATGTTCTATCTATATTGATGTAAATTACACAGATGGAAATAAAGAACGCTGGCTGCTTCAGTTTAAAAACGAAACTCACAATCACCCTACAGAAATTGAACCATTTGGTGGGGCTGCAACTTGTATTGGTGGTGCTATCCGTGATCCTCTTTCCGGACGTTCATGGGTTTACCAGGCATTGCGGGTAACTGGTGCCGGTGATCCAACTGTTCCAGTAGAACAGACAATGCAGGGAAAGCTTCCTCAGATGAAGCTTACTCGTGAAGCCGCTCAGGGATTCTCTTCTTACGGAAATCAGATTGGTCTTACAACTGGTCAGGTTGCAGAAATCTATCATCCTGGATTCCTTGCAAAACGAATGGAACTTGGTGCTGTTATTGCCGCTGCTCCTTGTGATCAGGTTATGCGTGAAGTCCCAGAAAAAGGTGATGTTGTTATCCTTCTTGGTGGTGGTACTGGCCGTGATGGTATTGGTGGTGCTACAGGTTCTTCAAAAGTTCACACAGAAAAATCAGTTACTACAGCTGCAGCAGAAGTTCAGAAAGGTAATGCAGTTGAAGAAAGAAAAATCCAGCGTTTGTTCCGCAATAAAGATGTATGCCGCATGATCCGCCGTTCCAATGACTTTGGTGCAGGTGGAGTTAGTGTTGCAGTTGGAGAACTTGCTCCTGGTCTTGATATCAACCTTGATGCTGTTCCAAAAAAGTATGAAGGTCTTGACGGAACTGAACTTGCAATCAGTGAAAGCCAGGAAAGAATGGCTTGTGTTGTTAGAGCAAGTGACAAAGATAAATTTATCAAGGCTTGTAATGAAGAAAACCTTAACGCTGTTGTTGTTGCAACTGTTACAGATACAGACAAGCTTGTAATGCACTGGCGGGGAAAAACAATTGTAGAATTAGACAGAAGCTTCCTTGATGCTGCAGGTGCAACTCATTATGCAACAGCTTCTATTGAAAGTCCTGCAAGTCCAATGGAAAGTCCACTTGTTAAACCTCTGGAAAATGTTTCTAAGGCTCTGGGTGATGTGAATAATCCTAACCTGGAAGAAGCATGGTACGCAAACATGGAGGATTTGGCTAACTGTTCACAGCGGGGTCTTCAGGAACGTTTTGACGGTTCAATTGGTTCCTCTTCTGTATTGTTCCCCTTTGGCGGAAAATATCAGGGGACTCCAGAAGCTGGTATGGCTGCAAAGATTCCAGTTGTTAGCCCAAAAGAAACAACAACAGTAAGCCTTATGACTTTTGGTTACGATCCAAGAGTTGCCCAGTGGTCTCCATGGCATGGTGCTCAGACTGCAGTACTTTCATCACTGGCAAAAATTGTTTGTCTTGGTGGTGATCCTCAGAAGAGTCGCCTTACTTTCCAGGAATTTTTTGGTCGTGCAGTAAGCGAAAAAACATGGGGTTATCCAGCAGCTGCTTTGCTTGGTTCAATTGATGCTCAGGTTGCAATGGGTACTGGTTCAATTGGCGGTAAAGACAGTATGAGTGGAACTTTTGAAAACATTTCTGTTCCACACACATTGGTTAGCTTTGCAGTAAACACAGAAGATGTAAACAACGTAACAAGTGGTGCTTTTAAGAAGGCTGGCAGTGGTGTTTACATTGTTCAGGTTCCATATTCAAAAGAACTTGCACCTGACTGGGAAACATTTAAAGAAAATTCAACTGTACTCTATAACCTTAACAAGAACGGAAAAATTTCTGCTATGTATCCAGTTGTTGCCGGTGGTATTGCAGAAGCAGTTACAAAGATGGCAATGGGTAACAGAATCGGTGTTGAACTTGATGACATTCCTATTAGTGCAACAGCAGTTAAGTTGAATAAAGAAGCAGGAATTGAAGATTTGTTCACTCCATTGTACGGTTCAATTATTGTAGAAAGTGATGTAGATCTTGAATCAGAAAAATTTGCAGCGGGAACAGCTTCTAGAATCGGTACAACAATTGCAGAACCAAAAATCCTTGTTGCCGAAAACGAAATTGATCTTGTTGATTTGGAAAACGCATGGGAATCAAAACTCAACAAAGTATTCCCACATGTAAGCGGTGCTGAACTTCAGAAACCACTTCCGGAATTTGCTCTTAAAGCAGATGCAAGTGTAGAAGAAGCCCGCAAAACATTTACTGCAAAAACTGGAACTGCAAAACCACGTGTAATTATTCCAGTATTCCCGGGAACAAACTGTGAATACGATATGGCTCGTGCCTTTAATCTTGCCGGAGCAGAAACAAAGATTCTGGTATTCAAAAACAGAACTCCATCTGATCTGGAACAGTCTCTGGAAGCATTCAGAAATGAAATTGATAAGGCAAACATTCTTGCTCTTGCTGGTGGTTTTAGTAGTGGTGACGAACCAGACGGATCTGGAAAATATATTGCCAATGTTTTGCGTGAAAGCAAAATTGCAGACAGCGTAATGAATCTTCTTTACAAACGTGACGGTCTTGCTCTTGGTATTTGTAACGGTTTCCAGGCATTGATTAAAACTGGTCTTGTTCCTTATGGTGAAATCCGCAATCCAAGTGAAGAAATGCCAACTCTTACATTTAACAAGATTGGACGCCATATTTCACGATTTGTGCGCACTAGACTTGTAACTGCAAAAACACCTTGGGCAATGGATTCAACTGTTCTTGATCCACGCAATCATCTTATTGCAGTAAGTCATGGTGAAGGTAGAATCTACATTAGTGATGAGCTTGCTGCAGATTTGTTTGCTAAGGGACAGGTGTTTACTCAGTATGTAGACATGAATGGTGTTCCTTCGATTGTTGAACCAGACAATCCAAACGGATCACTTTATGCTATCGAAGGTTTGATTAGCCCAGATGGTCGTGTTCTTGGAAAAATGGGTCACAGTGAACGTACTGTTGGTGATGGTAAAAATGGATATGCAAAAGACTTGGCAAAGAACGTTGCATTCAATCCAGAAAATAATACTTTGGACAACTCATGTGAAAATATTTTCCGTGCAGGTGTTTCATACTTTAACTGATTTTTGGAGGAATTAGGATGAAAAAATTAGTTTTGGCAGTTGCTGTAATTGCTGCTGCATTAACACTTTCGGGATGTGCAAAAAAATACACACCTTGGGAAAATACTCTGGAAGATGCAAAAACAATCGCATCAAAAGAAGGAAAAAATTTGTTTGTTGTTTTCAGCGGAAGAGGCTGGGACGGAATGAGTGATGCATTCTTTAACAATGTTGCATCAACAGAAAAATTCCAGAATGAAGTTGGTCAGAAATATATTCTCGTTGATTATGATCTTTCTATGGATACAAGAAATGCAGTAAGTATTGATCCAAAAACTGCAACTTCTGCAGAAAAGAAAGCATATAGCCAAGCTCTTAAGGTGTACGAAAAACAGGTGGCAGATACTTCTAAATATGGTGTAAAAAGTTATCCTGAATTTTATCTGCTTTCTTCTGAAGGATATGTTTTGAGTGCATTTGTATTCAACGATAATATTGCAGATCCAGAACTGTTCTTTGAAGAATTCAAACGTTATGATGAAACTGCAGACGTTATGAAAAATCTTCTTACAGATATTAAGGTTTCAAGCGGTAAAGAAAAGGCAGCAGCAATTGATACTTTCTACAACGCAACAGAAACTCGTTTCCGCAATGTAATTTCAAATCTGGCAGAAGACTACATTTCTTTGGACAAGAAAAATGAACTGGGAAAAACAGGCTTTTACGAAAATGAACTTCTCTTCAAGAAAGCAATGGAAACTTTGTACAATGGTGATTATTCAAAAGCTCTTAAAATGTTTACTGATGGAACAGGCTGCAAAAATCTTACTGACGAAGAAAAAGATCAGAATCTTGTTAATGCAGTAACACTTATGCTCCAGGACGAATCACTTTCTCTTGAAGAGCAGGTTAAAATGCTTGAAGATGTTGTAGAAAAAAATCCAGACAGCAGATACGCAGAAGACTTTGTTAAAACTATTAACCGTTCAAAAGAATATTTGAAGGCAATGGCTGCAATGAACTCAGCAGAAGCAGAGGGAGAAAATTAATTGGGGCCCGGTGAATCCCAAACTGGTAGTTCGATTTGGGGACTTGTTGCAGTTGCGGCAGTCCTCATAATACTCTCTATGATATTTTCCGCAAGTGAAAGCGCTTTCCTTAGTGTAAATAAACTGAGGGTGCGTTTTTTGCGGAATCAGAAAAATAAAAAAGCCGCCAGAGTATGGAAGCTTCTAAAAGACCGTGAGCGGCTTATAAATACACTTCTTGTTGGCAATAACATAGTTAATATTGCTATTTCTTCCATAATCACAATTATTTCTCTTAAATTATTTGGCAGTGGTGCAGTTGGTGTGGCAACTTTTATTGCTACAACTTTGCTTTTAATTTTTGGTGAAATTTCTCCAAAGATTTTCGCAACCCGCCACCCAGAACCAATTGCCTTCTTCTTTAGTTGTTTTATTCTTGTGCTGGAATTTGTTCTTACTCCTTTTGTTTTTATTTTTACAGGAATTTCAAATTTGGTACTTAAGATTTTTGGAATCAATTTAAAAGGCGAACAGAAAACTTTTTCCGAAGAAGAAATCAAAACTTTTATTGATATGGGAACGGAAGAAGGTCTTCTTGAAAATAACGAAAAGAAAATGATGCACAGGGTTTTTAAATTTACAGACCTGGAAGCAAAAGATATTATGATTCCCCGGAAAGATATAGTGGCGGTTTCTGTTGATGATTCACTTGAACAGGTTTTAAAAACTGCCCGCACAAACAGATTAAGCCGTCTTCCGGTTTTTAAAAACAGTATTGATAATATTGTTGGAATTTTATATGTAAAAGATCTGGTTAAAATTTATGGCCAGGAAGATTTTGATTCATTTAAATTGAATGATGTTATGCGTCCTCCGCTATTTATTCTTGAAACAAAAAAAATGAGTTCAATTCAACAGATGCTTCGGGAAAATCATCAGGGGATGGCAATTGTAATTGATGAATATTCGGGCACCAGTGGAATTCTTACTGCAGAAAATATTAGTCAGGAAATTTTTGGACCATTGGAAACTGTATATGAACTTGAAGCAAAAACCAGTGACATAAAATTTGATCAGGACGGAAAGTCTATAATCGGCGGGCAAACAAGACTTGTTGATTTAAACGAAATCCTTAGAACAAAGTTGAACAGTAATCATTGCGAAACAATCGGCGGTTATATTAGTGAAGTTCTGGGACGTATTCCTCAAAATAAAGATTTTATAGAAGCAGAAAATTATATTTTTACAGTCCAGAAAATGGATGATAAAAGAGTTGCGGAAGTAAAAATCAAGGCGGCAGATTTATGACAGTTGTAAATATTATTTGTGAAATAATTCTTCCGATTTTACTTTTGATTTTTCTTCTTTTTTCCAGTGGATTTTTTGCCGGTAGTGAAACAGCTTTTACTTCCATCAGTAAAATTCAAGTCAGACAGCTTCAGAAAAAAACTGATAAAAAAAGTAAACGGATTTTAAAACTAAGAAACAAAATGGATTTTCTCATTACTACGGTTTTAACTGGAACTAATCTTATTAATACCTTGATGAGTGCTCTTGTTACAAGTTTTGTTGTAAGCAAATTTGGATCAACTTATGTAACTGCGGCTACTGCAATTCTTACAATTCTTGTTATTGTTTTTTCTGAGATTATTCCAAAAACTCTTGGTGCTTTTAAATCTTTAGAATTTTCAGAGTTTTCCAGCGGTTTGCTTTTGGTTGTTCAGACTGTGTTTTTTCCTGTTGTCTGGATTTTTTCTATGCTTACTAAATTTATTGAGTTTATTGAAAAAATTCTTTTTAAAGAAAAGCAGACTCTTGTTACAGAAGAAGAATTAAAAACTTTGATTGATGTTTCTGAAAATGAAGGTACAATCGAAGTTTCGGAAAAAAAATTACTTAACCGAATTTTTGAATTTAGTGATTTGCGGGTAAGTGATTTTTACAGACACCGTTCTCTTGTAACTTATCTTAATGTTAACAGTCCAGTAAAGGATGCAATTAAAATTTTTAGTGACTGCGGCTATTCACGTATTCCGATTTATGAAGAAAACCTGGAAAATGTTGTAGGGCTTTTGTTTTATAAAAGTATAGTTTTTGCAGAAAGATCTGAGCTCAACTCTCCGCTCTTTATTCGTTCAAATATGAAAAAAATTATGTTTGTTCCGGAAACTTTGTCTGCAGTTGATCTTCTTAAAGAATTTAAAAAGGCAAAACAGAATTTTGCAGTTGTAGTTGATGAGTATGGCACCAACTGCGGAATTGTTACAATGGATGATATTTTAAAAGCAGTGTTTGGTCACGTTACAGACGAAAACGGATTGGTAGACGACGCTCCGGAAAAAAAGATTAAAGTTCTTGCAAATGGAGATTTGATTGTTCCCGGAAATATGAAGCTTGAAGAAATCAATGAAGTAATGCAGATTAGTCTGGAAAGTGAAAACTATGATACACTTGCAGGATGGCTTCTTGAAAAATTCGATGAGCTTCCATCAACTGGCCGCTCATATAAATGGAATGGAATTCTTTTTGTGGTAGAAGATCAGTCAGACAGAAGAATTCAATCTGTTAGAATGAGCGGTGAATGTCTTCATGCAATTGGATCGATTTTAAAAACTTTGGCCAGCTGATTTCTTGTGGCATCCATATCTTTTGGATAAGGGGCAAAATATTCAACTGGTTCACCTGAAACTGGATGTGCAAATTTAATTGAATAAGCATGCATTGCAAGTCGTTTTAAAAGTGGGTTTTCTGTTTCTGTGTCGCCGTTGTATTTTTTCTTGAAGTCGCTTAGTCTGACGGGTTTTTGATTTCCTGAATAAAGTGGATCGCAGACAATAGAAGCTCCCTGTTCCTGAAGATGAACTCTTATCTGATGAGTCCTGTCTGTTACTGGTTCTGCAGAAATCCAGCTGTAAGGACCACAAGTTCCAATCAATTTAAAATTTGTTAATGCGCTTTTGCCAAATCTTTTGTTTACTTTTGAACGGTGGCGGTCGTCACAATCCGGTTGAATTGGTGAATTGCATTTGATTGATTCCCACATTGGATGGCCGTTAATCAGGCAGTGGTAAATTTTGCAAACCTGTTTTTCTTCAAACTGTTCACGTAATTTTGTAAAAGCTTCTTCTGTTTTTGCATAAACAACAATTCCGCTGGCATCTTTGTCTATTCTATGAACCGCGTAGATTTCTCCAAATTCTTTTTTAAGTTCAAGGTCAAGGCGGGGACTTTCGTTGTCGTATCTGTCGCTGGCTGTAAGCATTCCACTTTTTTTGTTAACAACAAGAATTGAATCATCTGAATAAATTACTGAATAGTTTGGAATAATTTTCATGCCCCAAGTATACAGAATTTTTTTGAAGATTTCTATAATTTGTGATAGAATAATTTTAAATGTATAAAGAATTTTTTAACGACGATTATACTTTTAATATTCCTCAGAATTTTAATTTTACTTTTCATGTTCTTGATAAGCTTGCAGAAAAATTTCCCCATAAAAAATGTCTTGTTTGGACCGATGATAATGGGGATGAAAAATTTTTTGACTTCTTGCAGATGAAATCAAATGTAGACAGGACTGTAAAATATCTTGCTGTAAATGGAATTAAAAAAGGCGATGCGGTAATGTTGATTTTGCGACGTCGTTATGAATTCTGGTTTTTTCTTCTTGCATTAATAAAACTTGGGGCGGTGGCAGTTCCGTGTCCATATACACTTAGAAGTCTTGACCTTGAATATCGGATAAGATGCTGCAGTCCAAAAATGATTGTTACATTTGAATCCGAAGAATTGCAGAATGAAGTTCAAAGTGCTGTAAATAATTCAACTGGATCTATTGATGTAAATCCTTTGCTTGTAACAGTTGGCAGTTCTCGCAAAAACTGGAAATCTTATTGGGAAGAGATTTTTAATTTGCCCTTTGCTCCAGGAATTAAAATTCCAAATTGCAGTGTTAATGACAGTAATGATCCAATGCTTGTATATTTTACCAGCGGTACAAGTGGAAATCCCAAAATGGTTTGCCACGATTTTAAATATCCTCTGATTCATATTATCACTGCAAAATTCTGGCAGCATGTTTGCCATGACGGTATTCATCTTTCAGTTGCAGAGACTGGCTGGGCAAAAGCAATGTGGGGAAAAATTTTTGGACAATGGCTTTGTGGCAGTCCAGTTTTTGTTTATGATTTTAAAAGTTTTAATCCTTCCAGGTTGATGAATAAAATTCAACAGTATGGGGTTTCTACTCTTTGCGCTACCCCAACTATTTACCGCTATCTTGTTCAACTTGATTTAAAATCATTTGACTTGTCACGATTAAAATATGCAGTTACTGCCGGAGAAAGTATTCCATGGAATGTTGCAGTTGATTTTTACAATCAGACGGGATTAAAAATTCGGGAAGCTTATGGCCAGACAGAAACAGGTTTGCTTATTGGAAACTTTGGAAACATAGAAAATAATAAACCAATAATCGGGACTCCAAATCCGGCTTATAAGATTATGCTGATTGACAATGATGGAAATAAAATTTTAAAACCTCACACCATTGGAGAAATCTGCGTTGATGTAAATTATTGCAGTGTTGGAATTTTTAAAGGGTATTACAAAAATCAGGAATTAACAGAAAAAGTTTTTTGCGGAGGAATTTATCACACTGGAGATCTGGCATATTTTGATGAAGAAAATAATTGGGTTTATGTTAGCCGGAAAGATGACATTATTAAAAGCAAAGGATTTAGAATCAGTCCATATGAGGTTGAGAGTATATTGAATTGTCACCCGGCTGTTAGTGATTCTTTTGTGTTTGGCCAGAAAGATGAACGTAAAGGTGTTGTTGTAAAATGCAGAATTGTTCTTAAAGAAAATTACGAACCGTCAGATAAAGTAGCAGACGATATAATAAAATTTGCATTAAGTAAAACTTCATCATATAAGATTCCTCAGAAAATAGAATTTGTAAATGAAATTCAAAAAACCCTAAGCGGAAAAACAGTTCGGAATCAGCATAAATAAAAATCTTGTAAATAGTAACAAAAACTATTATAATTATTAACTTGAACAGAGGTATAGTAATGGCAAATATTTATCCGCAGAATTATAAAGCAATTTTAAATGACAAAGAAACAGAACATGCAATCAGCAGACTTAAGGATTTTTTTCAGACAAGTCTTAGCACTCAGTTGAACCTTACTCGTGTTACTGCTCCGCTTTTTGTAGAAGCAGGTAAAGGTCTTAATGATGATTTGAATGGTGTAGAAAGAGCTGTTAGTTTCCCTGTAAAAAATATGAATGAAAAGAAACTGGAAATTGTTCAGTCTCTTGCAAAATGGAAGCGTGTAAAAGTTACAGAACTTAAACTCAACGAAAATTTTGGTATTTATACAGACATGAATGCAATTCGTCCTGATGATAATATGGATAATATTCATTCCATTTATGTAGACCAGTGGGACTGGGAAATGAGAATTAATCCATCAGACAGAACTGTAGAAAAACTTAAAAGCGTTGTAGAAAAAATTTATGCAACTCTCAAACAGACAGAATTTTTTATTTACGATAATTATCCGCAGATAAAGCCTTGTCTTCCAGAAAATATTACATTCCTCTGGGCAGACGATCTGGCAAAACAGTTCCCGGATAAAACAGATAAGGAACGTGAAGCAGAAGTTGTAAAAAAATACGGTGCAGTTTTCCTTATGGGAATTGGCGGTAAACTTTGCGACGGCAAACCTCATGATGGTCGTGCTCCTGATTATGATGACTGGAGTACAAAACATGAAGATGGTCACATGGGTCTTAACGGTGATATTCTTGTATGGAACCCTGTTCTTAATATTCCTTTTGAACTTTCATCAATGGGTGTTCGTGTTAGTCCGGAAAGTCTTTTGAATCAGTTGCAGGAACGTAATTGTATGGAAAGAAAGGAACTTGCATTCCATAAAATGCTTCTTAATGGTGAGCTTTATCAGACATTGGGCGGTGGAATTGGCCAGAGCCGATTGTGTATGTATTTCCTGCGCAAAGCACATATTGGAGAAATCCAGGTATCAAGCTGGCCGGAATCAATGATTGCTGAATGCAAACAGAACGGAATCAACTTATTGTAATAGAATAATTACAAAGTGGGGCAGGCGCAAAAAAGAATTAAACCTTGCCCCAATTTTTTTTGCCGGAGGAAAATTATGGCTTCTGAAAAAATATACACTTTTGATGCAAATAAAATTATTTCTAGTTTGCCAGATTTTGCCCAGAAAGAAATTACTGAACTTACTGTAAATGATCCAGAATTTAGTGGAGATAAAAAACAGATTTGTAATTTGCTCCAGGCAGTGAGTGAACAATGTCCTGAACTTTTTGTAAGCCTTCTTGCAGATGTGAATGTTATAGATTCAAAGCTTTGCAACCTTCTTAAAAATGTTTACTGTTCATTGGAAATTAATCTTACTGGTTTAGAAAAAAACGGAAATCTTCTTTTTGACAAAAAATTGTATCAGAATAAAATCAATATGCTTAATGCTTCCCAGGTTGTGTTTGGCTTTAATATGGATTATGGGGTAAAAGCTGGAGATACTTTTAAAAGTTTTAAAGACCGTCTTGATTTTGCCGTAAGTTTGTATCCGAATCATATTGATTTTGCACAGCTGTTTGACAAAGAAAAAAAATGCATAAAGAGCACTGGAATTTATTCTTCTAAAGATATTGAAACTTCCAGAAATATTGCTTTTGCAGTCTGGACTTTCTATTCTTGTGGAAGAGCTGTTCCATTTTTTAATTCTCTTTTAAAACCATTAAAAATAAGTGCCAATGCTTTCTTTAGTGATTTTTCTGAGTGGCAGATTTGTTCAAATTGTGGAGTAGACAGCGGATTTGATCCAGAAGTTGTTTCCCACCAGGAAGTAGAAAAATTGATGATAAAATTTCTTGAGCAGAAATTTGAAGAAAAGCAGAAGAGCCATTTGATTCCATTGGTTAAAGATGTTGTAAAATTGAATGGAGCTTTTGCAAGAGTAAGTGAAACTGGTCTGGAAGAAATTGTAGAAACAGTTTACAGCCCGGATGATTTGTTAAGCCCTCAGATTTTTGATTTGCAGAAATTCTTTGATAACATTCCACTGGAAAGTAACAGCACAAAAGTATTTGTTTCAGATGAATGTGTTGATTATAGAATAATGTAGAAAAAAAGGGGGCTGTCCCAAAAGAATTAAGCCTCTGTCATTCTGAACCTGATTCAGAATCTTAAGCACTATATATAGTGTGGATGCTGAAATAAATTCAACATGACAGGACTTATTGGACAGCCCCTTTTTTTATAAACTATTTAGAAAATTTATAATGTCCTGTACTGATTGTGTGTCCTTCTTCCCAAACATCAAACCAGATTTCTTTTTTTCCATTTAAGTCTAATGCTTCGTAGAAATCTTCAATAGAAGTTACCGGAATATCATTAACGGCTGTAATAATGTCGCCATTCTGCAAACGTAATGCAGCGGCTGGAGTTTTTTCAATAATGTTTGCAACTACGATACCTTTAACTTTTTTGTCGGTAATTTTATTCTTTGTTTTAAATTCTTCTGTAAGGGGAGTAGCAATAAAGCCTGGCCACAATTTTGAATTATCGTTAACAATATTATCTTCACGTTCATCAATTGTAATTGTAAGGTTTACTTTATTTTTTCCACGGAGAACAACAAAGTTTGCTTTTTCTCCACTTGGAATCGAACCAACTTCTCGGCTTAACTGTTCAGTTGATGTGATTTTTTTGCCATTTAATTCAACAACATAATCACCAGCCCGGATTCCACCTTTTTCTGCTGGGCTTCCAATGAAAATTTCCGAAATAAATGCACCTTCTTCGTCATTAATTCCAAGACTGTCTTTGTAGATTTTTGTAATATCTGAAAGACTTACCCCAAGCCATCCGTAAACAATTTTTCCTTTTGTAATAAACTGGTCAATTGCTTTTTTTACGTTGTTGATTGGAATGCTGAATCCCAAGCCTACACTGCCACCGCTGGAAGAAGCAATCCATGTGTTGATTCCAATAACTTCTCCGTAGATGTTTACCAAAGGTCCGCCGCTGTTCCCCTGGTTGATTGCGGCATCAGTCTGAATAAAATCAGAAATTGAACCGATTCCTTTTCCGCTTCTGCCAGTTGCAGAAACAATGCCCTGTGTTACAGAACCAAAATATCCCAAAGGACTTCCCAAAGCTATACAGATATCACCAGTGTGAACTTCATCGCTGTCGCCCAATGCTGCAATTGCAATTGACTGATCATCACTTTCAAAGCTGACTAATGCAATGTCGATTCTTTCATCTGCACCAACAAGTTTTCCGTCAAACTCACGGCCGTCATTCAACTTGATTTTGATTGTTGTGGCCTTTCCTGCAACGTGATTATTTGTAAGCACATAATTTGTTTTTCCGTTTCTGCGAACAATTACACCGCTTCCCAAACCGGTTTGTTCATATTCACGGTAATTTTCTTCTTTTTGATCATCCTGGTCTGGAAAACCAAAAAAGAATGGCAGGTCTTTAAAAGGGTTGTATGTTTTTACTTTTGTTTTTTCTGTTACATCAACTTCTACAACTGCAGGAAGAACCCCGCTGGCAATTGATCTGAATGTTGACTGTAATGCTTCTGCTACTGCCAGTGATTCTTTTGGAATTGTAACAACTGGTTTAGTTTCTGCAAATGCAACGTTGGCAGAACCATTGTTTGCTTTGCAGGAGAATGAAACAACGCCGAATGTTAACACAGCAGCAAGTGTTCCAACTGTAATTCCAATGGCATTCTTAGTGCTTTTCTTCATATTTTGTCTCCTTTTTTTATGGATTTTTGAATTTATTATACTTCTAATATAATGAATTTTTACTAAAAAAGTTACATTTTATTCAAAAAAAACAAAAAATCTACTATATATAATCACATTGACCGAAACCGCTAATTAGTGTTAAAATATACTGTTTATATTTAAAATGAGGTGAATATCGAATGAAAAAACTTGGATTTCTGGCTGCATTGTTTTTTGCAGGAACATTTTCATTTGCTCAGAATATTCTTACTGCTGCAGAATTTTTCCGCTCTGTAAGTGAAAATTACGGAACTATTAAAGATTACGAAGCTGATATAGGTATAAAAATCAATAAGCAGAATATGGAAGGCCGCGTTAGTTTTAAACGTCCTGAAATGTTAAGAATAGATTTTTCTAATCCGGAAAATCAGGTAATTCTTTTTAGCGGTGATGATCTTGTGATTTATCTTCCTGGCAGTTCTGCAATCCTGGAACAGTCGGTAAATAGTTCTGGCGGAGCAGGTGCAAATATGGCTACTCCTCAGGGACTTAATCTGCTTAACAGACTTTATACAATTTCTTATGAAAGTGGTCAGAGTGCAGTTCCTCTTGATGAAGGCAGTGATGAAAACGTTGTTGTTCTTTTGCTCAGAAATAAAGTTGCAACAGAAGAATTTAAAAAGATTCGACTGTGCATCAATCCAAATACAAAATTAATTCGCAGAGTTGAAGCTACAACTGGAAATGCTGTAGTTTACTCCTTTGATTTTACAAATTACAAAATCAACTCGGATATTAGTGATCAGCGTTTTATGTATGATCCTCCATCTTCTGCAAATAATTACAAAAACTTCCTGTTCTCAGAATAGTTGGGGACGTTACAAAGAAATCAGGAGTTAAAAATGGAAAGTTATGGCACACTTTTAAAGAAAGCCAGAGAAAGTAAATATCTTACAGTTGAGCAGGTTGAACGTGACACCACGATTAATGCTCATTATATTATTGGACTGGAAGAAGAAGATTCAACTGCCTTTCCTGGTGAACCTTACATGGTTGGTTTTCTTAGAAACTATGCAGAATATTTAGGCGTAAATACTCAGGAAGTGTTGAATCTTTATCATGCAAAACAGATTCAGGAATCTCCTGTGCCAGAAGGACTGCTTTTTAAACAGCGGCCTCCTTATGTTGTTCCTCTCATTGTGGCTGGAAGTGTTCTTGGTGCATTACTTATTGCAGTTCTTGTTTATTTTTTTGCATTCCATCTGCCAAAAGTAAAAAGTGAGCATGAACAGATTATTGAACAGAATTCAAAGAGTCACCAGTATGAACTTGATGAAAAGGGTTTAACAAAACGAATTTATAAAGGTGACCAGATTATTCTTCCTGCAGAAGACGGAAATATTATTCTTACTGTTGCAAATACTCTCGGCAGTTTGGGAATTGAAACTCCAAGCGGAATGCAGATGGTAGAGCTTAGCGAAGAAAGAGACATTGATGTTGATGCAGACGGAAAAAGTGAACTTATTGTTTATCTTAGCGACATTAGTAGTAAAGACGAAAGCCGTGGTGCCGAAGTTAGAATGATGACTCATCAGCGGGGTACAAAAACAAGTATTACTAATCCTGGAAAAATTGCTGCTATGAATTCAAATGATGATTCAATTCCTTCAATTTATTCTATCAGCAAAACTACAAAGACAACATTTATTCTTGAAGATAACAGAGCTTATCCTTTTACTGTTAATATTATTTTCCGTGGCAGTTGTGTATTCCGTTACAGACCGGATAGAAAAGATAAGATTGAAGATTACTTTGTAAGTGGTGATGTTGTTAACTTTACTGCAAATAATTATGCAAGACTCTGGATGAGTAATGTTAACGCAATGAAGGTTCAGATTATTGCCAACGCTAAAACTTATGACCTTGAAGTTGGAAAAGCCGGACAGGTTCAGGCTGAAGATGTAAAATGGGTTAAAGACAGTGACGGCAAATACAGACTTGTGGTTACAGAATTAGACTAAAGTAATTAAGGTCGCTCAATGATTTGAAGCGGCCTTTTTTATTGAATATAAAAAGTTGAATATATTAAGGAGTACTAATTATGAATATAAAATTTTTTCTTGATCAGCATGGTTGTGCAAAAAATCAGGTAGATGGGGAATTGATTGTTACTCAACTGGAAAAGGAAGGCTATGTTTTTACTCAGAATGCAGATGAAGCCGATTTAATAATTGTTAACAGTTGTGGTTTTATAAATAGTGCTAAACAGGAAAGTTTGGATAGTTTGCTCCAGGCCAGAAGTGCTTATCCGGATAAAAAAATTATTCTTGCCGGTTGTCTTGCAGAGCGTTATGCAGAAAGTTTTAAAAAGAGTTTGCCTGAAGCCGATGGAATTTTTGGTAACGGAAATATTGCTCTTGTGGGAGAAGTTGTAAAAAAAGTTCTGGAAGGAGAAAGAAAAATTTCTATAAGTCCTCAAAATGGAGTTTGCTGCGGAGAACGTAAAACTCTTCTTGGATTTCCAGGAACTGCTTTTGTTAAAATTACTGAAGGTTGTAATAATAACTGTTCTTTCTGTGCAATTCCAATTATTAGAGGAACACTTAGAAGCCGCCGTGCCAATGAAATCCTAGATGAAATCAGGGGGCTTGTAGAAAAAGGAATTTATGAAATCAATTTGATTGGTCAGGATCTTGCCGCTTATGGTGCCGGAAAAGACGATGATGTTTTTGGTGAAAAGACAAATTTCTATGATTATGTTTACGGTTCAAAAACAATAGAACAGGCGGAAGAAAAGGGAATTAAATTTCCATTAGCAAGGTTGATTGATGAAATATCAAAACTGGAAGGTAATTTTGTTGTTCGGCTGCTTTATATGCACCCTGATCATTTTAGTTTCCAGATTCTTGAAGCAATGAAGAAAGACAGCCGGTTCCTTCCATACTTTGATATTCCGTTCCAGAGTGGAAGTGACAGCATTATTTCTTCTATGAATAGAAAAGGCACTGGCAAAGAATATATTTCTCTTGTAAATAAAATACGAGAAGTGTTCCCGGATGCATGTATCAGAACAACATTTCTTTGCGGATTCCCTGGTGAAACAGATAAGGATGCGGAAGAAACAGAGAAATTTCTTGAAGCGATTCAAAGTGACTGGAGTGGAAATTTCCCATACAGTCTGGAAGAAGACACACCGGCTTACAAATTTAAGAAAAGGGTTTCGCCTAAGAAAAGTGTTAAGCGCTCAGAAAGGTTGACTGAAATTCAGAATAAAATTACTTCTCAGCGGTTAGCTCAACGAGTTGGAAAAGAATACAGTGTTTTGATTGAAGAAGTGATTCAGAATGAAAGCGGAACTGATGAAGGTTTGGCAATTGGTAGAGCCTGGTTTGAAGCTCCAGATGTGGATGGAAGTTTTGTTGTTCGTTATGACCTTGATGATAAAAATATTGCTAAGGATATTGTTCCTGGAAAAGTAGTAAAAGTTAAAGCAACTGCTTCCAGTGAATTTGATCTAGACGGAGAATATTTTGGACAGTAAAGAATATCTTTCTATTTTAAATGATGCTCAAAAACAGGCTGTTGTTCACGAAGGAAAATCATTGTTAATTCTTGCGGGAGCGGGTTCTGGAAAAACTCGTGTTATTACTACAAAGATTGCATATTTGATTCAAGAAAAACATGTCGCTCCCAGCAGTATCCTTGCGGTAACATTCACCAAAAAAGCTTCTCAGGAAATGAAGGAAAGAGCTGCAGCGCTGGAAGAAAAATCTCAATTTGCTCAAATCAGAACATTCCATTCCTTTGGTTCCTATTTTTTGCGTTTGTATTATGACCATGCCGGGCTTGATAAAAATTTTACAGTTTACGATGATGATGATGTTATTACTCTTCTTTCAAAAGCCTGTCCTAATTTAACAAGACAGCAATGTTCAAAAGTATGTAATTCAATAAGCCGTGCAAAAGATTACTGCCTTAGTCCAGACAGTCTGGATTTACCATTAATAGACAGTGATCCCCGGTTTCCGGAATATTACGCCGCTTACGAAAAAAAATTGCGCTCAACTGGAAATGTGGATTTTGGTGATTTGATTATGCTGCCTTATTTGATTTTAAAAAATAATCCAAAAGTCAGAAGTCACATGCAGTATAAATTCAAAGTGATTATGGTTGATGAATATCAGGACAGTAACGTTGCTCAATTTTTGCTGTTAAAAGAACTGGTTGGCCGGGAAGATGGAAGTAATACTTACGTTTGTGTTGTCGGTGACGATGATCAGTCGATTTATAAATTCCGCGGTGCTGAAATTCAGAACATTTTGAATTTTAAAAAAGAATTTCCTGGTACCGACTTAATCAGGCTGGAAGAAAATTATCGCAGTTCACAGGAAATTCTTGACAATGCAGATTCTGTTGTCCGCAATAATTCTAACCGTTTGGGAAAAACTTTGATAAGTGTTAAGGGGAATGGGAAGAAACCGGTTCTTGTTTTTCTTCCAACCCAGGATGATGAAACTCAATTTACTGCAGACTTGATTCAAAATGCTTATGCAAAAGGTGTTCCATATTCAAGTTGGGCGGTGCTTTACAGAATGAATGCTCAGTCACTGGGATTTGAAACTGAATTCCTGCATCGTAAAATTCCTTACAAAATTATGGGTTCCCTAAGATTCTATCAGCGTGAAGAAATTAAAGATATTCTTGCATGGTTGAGTTTTCTTGCAAATCCAAAAGATGAAGTTGCTTTCCGTCGAATTGTAAATAAACCAGCAAGGGGAGTGGGACCAACAAGTCAGGATAAAATTATAGATAACATTCCTGTTGTTTGTGCCGCTACAATTCTGGAAAGTGCAAAACAAGTTGAACTTTCAAAAAAGGCAAAAAAATCTGTTGATGAATTCTGCAATTTGTGTGAAGGTTTAATTGCAAAACTTCCATTGGGTGAAACAGATGCAGTAAGTTATGTGTTGAGTCAGGAAGCAAGTTTGGAAAGTCCGGAAAATGTTGAAGCTCCTGTGATGGTGGTAAAATCAAAAGAAAAAAAATTAAGTGATTTTGTTGCCCAAGTAATTCAATTAAGTGGATTGGAAAATTATTATAAAACTCAGGATGAAGAAACTAATACTCAAAAAGTAAATAACATGCAGGAGCTTGTGAACAGTGCAGTTTTGTATGAATACAGTGTGAATGGTCTCCTTGATTTTCTTGATCATATTGAACTTGACAGAACTCTTGAAGGCGAAAATGAAGATGAAAATAAAGATGCTGTAACATTAATTACTTTGCACAATACAAAAGGTCTGGAGTTTGACAGAGTAATCATTACAGGCTTGGAGTACGGAACTTTCCCGAGAGAAAATAAATTCGGAGATGATCTGGAAGAAGAAAGACGTCTGTTTTACGTTGGCATTACACGGGCAAGAAATGAATTGTATTACACAAGCTGTAGTCTCCGCAGAATGTATGGCCGCTCAAATTATGTAAATCCAAGTCCTTTTCTTGCAGAGTTAAAGAAAAATCAGATTAGAGTTTTGGGGCAGGTTCCATTTGGTTTTAAATTTAACAATGAGGATTAGAAAATAAGTATGTTATTAACCAAATGCAACTCTGCACCAGTTACTGATTGTTAAAAGATCGATTCCACAATTATTTAATGTTTTATACAAACCGGAAACATCAATTTGAATTACTTCTGGTTCCTGCTGACTGTTTGTAAGAGTTAAATAATCATTTTCCAGACAATAGCGTATAATGTATTTGTCTGCACTGAAGTGATCACTTTGTCCAGCATTTGAGTAAAAGTAAATTTCATTTTGATTTATAACAAAGGAATCCCATTTCCAGTTATCAATTGTGTATGGAATGTAAGAGTCAACAGTGTAGTCCATGTAAGCAGGTTGATTTTGGTCTGGTGTAATAATTCCGGATTTTAATTCATTTAATTGGCCATCACTGTTTAATTGGATTCCGATAAAAACTGCAGCACCTGTTTCTGATTTTTTTGAAGTAAATGTAAAATATTTGCAGCCTGTTTCCTTATCTGTAAATTTTTCTGCTGTCCATTCTGATTCATTTGTTTCAGAAACTTTATTGATTTCCGGGAAAATGTATGAGTAAGTTTTATAATCAAAAAGTTTTTCCGAAACTAGAGAACCGTCTACAAGAGAAAGAATTCCATTCTTTGTTGTGATTTGTGTAAAGACGCTTTCTGTTTCTGCATCAAATGGTGACCAGTCCTGGAACTCTTCGTAATAATCAACAGCATTCTTTTTGTACTTTTGAATTTTTTGGTCGTTGATTTTTTGAGGGAAAGAGTATGCCTGTTCAATCTGGAAAAGCTTGTTGTCGTTGAATGTAAAAATCAACATATCATCCCAGCTTCCGCAAATGTAAGTAGAAACTTTTTCCAGTCGCTGAGTGTCTTGTTGAACTTCCAAAGCTGGTTCCCCCTGATAATCAACTTCGGGAGCAAAAGAATTAGGATCCTTTACTTCTTCATCTGTGAATTCTTTTTCTGAATAATCATTTGAATTGTTGATAGAAAAAAATTTTGCTACCTGTTGGGGTGTCATTCCCCATTTTAAGTTTGGAAAATTTTCAATACTTTTTTCTGAACATGATGTGATTAGAATTGCGGTAAAAATTGCAGTAATTAATTTTAATGATTTCTTCAATTTGATTCTCCTTTTGTTTTATCTTAGTTTAATTAATTGATTTATTCAACTTATTGCGGATTAATCATACTTCTATTATAATTGAAATTATGTACGAAGTTCGTGAGGAAGAAGAGCATAAGGTTCAGTGCTTTCTTGTAGCCGGCCCTGCCAGAAAAGACGAAACAGGTGAGCCTTATGAATTAAAAGGTCTTGTTGATACTCTTGGAATGGAAACCTGCGGAGTTCTTGTGCTTAACAGAATTGAACAGAATCCAGTTTACGGAATGGGTTCTGGTAAAGCACAGGAAATTGCAAATAAGGCAAAGGAATGTTTTGCGGAATGTATTATTTTTGATTTTAATTTAGAGAGCCGCAAACAGCGTAACTGGGAAAAATTAACAAATATTCCGTGTTTTGACCGCAACGAAGTTATTCTAAGAATTTTTGCAGACAGGGCTCAGACTAAAGAAGCTGTTCTTCAGGTTGAACTTGCAAAGCTTGTTTACTCTCTTCCACGGTTAAGCCACATGTACGGTAGCATGGCAAGACAGCGTGGTGGAAATTATGGAGCAAAGGGGAGTGGTGAAACTCAACTTGAACTTGACCGTCGCCAGGTAGAGGATAAAATTATTGCCATTAAAAAAGAACTGGAACAGGTTGAACAGACTCGTGACACTCAACGTAAGCAAAGAGAAAAAACTGCTGCTGCAACTTGCGCACTTGTTGGCTACACAAATGCCGGAAAATCAAGCTTACTGAATGCACTTACTGGAGCAGATGTTTTTGTAGAAAATAAATTGTTTGCAACTCTTGATCCAACTACAAGACGACTGGAATTGCCGGAAGGAAATTCAATTCTTTTAACAGACACTGTAGGTTTTATTTCAAATCTTCCTCATACTTTAATCAACGCATTTAAATCAACTTTGGAAGAAGCGGCTCTGGCTCAACTTTTGCTGATTGTTGTAGATGCCTCCGATGAACATTGTAAGCAGCAGTATGATCAGGTTATTAAAGTTCTTACAGAAATCAATGCGGATAATGTTCCAAGACAAATAGTTCTTAACAAATGTGATCTTCTGAATAATGATCAGGTTAAGCTTGCTGAACTTGATGCATTGTTCCCGGGAGCAGTTCATGTAAGTGCAAAACAGCAGATTGGATTTGAAGAACTTTTATCTATTGTAACAGAGAGACTTCTTGGTGTTGTTAGAGTTTATCATCTTCCGTTAAGCAGGTCTGACATTGTTGCCATGATTCGTAAGAATGGAACTGTAATTACAGAAGAATGGAAAAATGAATTTGTTGAAGTTTCTGCCCGAGTTCCAGGTGAATATGACAAAGACGGAAAACCCACTAGCAGAACTCTTGCCCTGCTGGATGAGTTTCTTATTAAGGAATAAAAAATGGATTTTGAAAAACTAAATAAATATCTGCTGATTTGTGCTGGTGCAGTTTTTGCATTTATTTTGATTACAGTAACATCATTTAAATTAACTAATAGGGGGAAGATGGATGAATACCGCAAACAAGATCCAAGTCCCGAAAAGGTTGTTAATTTAAGCGCCAGAAAAAATGATAAAGTAAGTGCCTATACTGCTCTTGGAGAAATTCGGGCGGTAACAAAAGACGCTGCAGAAAGTGGTAAAAAAGGTATTGTTTGTGTAAGACCATGGTTCAGTTATCCGGAAGGTGATTCTGTTATGTTTGAAGAACTGAGTGATAAGAACAGAAAAATAAAATTGATTTTTTCGGAATATTTTGGTCAGTTTACCACAAAGGAATTGTATTCCCGGGGCGAAAAAAAAGTAAAGGAAGATTTACTTGAGTTGATTAATGAAGAATTAGTTCTAGGAAAAATAACAGGCGTCTACTTTGACGCATACATCTTCCTGGAATGACGCCGGGGTGTGTGTCATCCTGAAAAAATGTCATCCTGAACTAGATTCAGGAGCTCTCTTGTAAGGAGATTCCGGATCAGGTCCGGAATGACGCCCGAGTGTGTGTCATCCTGAAAAAAATGTCATCCTGAACTAGATTCAGGAGCTCTCTTGTAAGGAGATTCCGGAT
>JAEDJS010000033.1 GCA_016296205.1 Treponema sp.
TATATTCATAACAACTTGTTATTTTTTAGGAGGAACCCCATGGCAGAAAAAAAATATGTTTTGGCTCTGGATCAGGGAACAACATCTTCAAGGGCTATTGTTTTTAATCATGATGGGAAAAATGTTGCAAGTGGGGCCAGGGAATTTACTCAGTATTTTCCAAAAGCAGGCTGGGTTGAACATGATGCAAATGAAATTTTTTTGACTCAACTTACTGTTATGAAAGAAACTTTGCAAAGTTCTAAAATCAATGGGGAAGAAATTGCAAGTATTGGTATTACAAACCAGAGAGAAACTGTTGTGCTATGGGATAAGCATACTGGTGCTCCTGTTTATCATGCAATTGTGTGGCAATGCAGAAGAACGGCAGAAATTGCAGAAAAACTTGTAAAAGAGGGAAAGGGCCAGTTGATTCAGCAGAAAACGGGGCTTATTCCTGATGCTTATTTTAGTGCTACAAAAATTCAGTGGATTCTGGATAATGTTCCGGAAGTTAGGGAACGGGCAGAAAAAGGGCACATTCTTGCAGGAACAATCGACACATGGCTTGTCTGGAAACTTACTGGTGGCAAGGTTCATGTTACTGATTTTACAAATGCCAGCCGAACTATGCTGTTTAATATTCACACTCTTGAATGGGATAAAGAACTTTTGCAGCTGTTCAATATTCCTGAAAAGATTTTGCCCCAAGTAAAAGATTCCAGTTGTGTTTACGGAATTACAGATAAAGATGTTTGCGGATTTGAAGTTCCAGTTGCAGGATGTATTGGTGACCAGCAGGCAGCACTTTTTGGTCAGGCATGTTTTACTCCAGGAAGTGTAAAGACAACTTATGGAACTGGATGTTTTATGCTGATGAATACTGGAGATAAACCGGTAATTTCTAAAAATCAACTTTTAACAACTATTGCTATTGGTCTTAACGGAAATGTTCAGTATGCAGTGGAAGGTTCTGTTTTTATGGGCGGTGCTACAATCAAGTGGCTTAGGGATCAACTGCAGATTATTTCTACTGCTCATGAGTGCGACATTCTTGCGGAAAGTGTTCCTGATTCAAATGGCTGTGTTCTTGTTCCTGCATTTACTGGGCTTGGTTCACCTTATTGGGATCCTTATGCACGAGGTGTGTTGATTGGTCTTACTCGTGGTGTGAATAAAGCTCACATTTGTCGTGCAACTATTGAAGCAATCTGTTATCAGGTTCAGGATTTACTTGTCTGCATGAAGGAAGATACTGGTATTCCAATTAAAGAAGTTAAAGTTGATGGTGGCGCCTGTGTTAGTAATGTGATGATGCAGTTCCAGAGTGATATTATGAATGTTCCTGTATTCCGGCCAACTAATGTAGAAACTACTGCGTTAGGTGCGGCATTCTGTGCAGGGCTAGCAGTTGGTTTCTGGAAAAGTACTGATGAATTAAAAGAAAACTGGAAAGTAGACAAAATATTTACTCCTGGTATGGATGAAGTTAAAAGTGCAAAACTTTATGCCCAGTGGCTTAGGGCGGTTGAACGTTCAAAAGGCTGGGTAAACAATAATTATGAGTCAAAGTCAATCGATTGTTGAAACAATCTTCTTGACTTTTTATGGGAGTGTTGAATGAAATACGATGTTGCAATTATTGGAGCAGGCATTTCCGGTGCTTGTATTGCCAGGGAACTTAGTAAGACAACTGCAAAGGTTGTGATGATCGATAAAGAAAATGATGTAAGCTGTGGAACAAGTAAAGCAAACAGCGGAATTGTTCATGCTGGATATGATCCTGTTCCTGGAACGCTTATGGCAAAATATAATGTTCAGGGTGCAGCTATGTTTCCGGATCTTGCAAAGGAACTTGATTTTGATTACAAGGAAATTGGTTCTCTGGTGCTTGCATTTGATGAGCCTGGTGTTGAAAAAATAAAAACACTTTATGAAAGAGGAATAAAGAATAAAGTTCGCCACGTGGAATTGCTTTCTGAAGAACAGGTTAAGTCCCTTGAACCAAATATTAACGAAAATGTAAAAGGTGCTTTGTTCAGTAAAACTGCGGGAATTATTTCTCCTTATCAGACAACATGGGCAATTGCAGAAAACGCTGTTATGAATGGAGTTGAATTTTTGCGGGATACCATGGTTCACTCAATTACAAAAAAAGAAGGCGGCAGTTTTGAACTTGAAACCTCTGGTGGAACAATCCAAGCTGATTATGTTGTTAATGCGGCAGGTCTTTGTGCAGATAAAATAAGTAAAATGGCAGGAGCAAGAAATTTTAAAATTGTTCAGCGCCGTGGTGAATATTGTCTGCTGGACAGTAACTGTAAAAGTCTTGTAAACCACGTTTTGTTCCAGACTCCAACCAGTTTGGGAAAAGGTGTTCTTGTTACTCAGACAGTTGATGGAAATATTTTGATTGGACCCAGTGCAGAAACAGAAAGCCCGGATACAATTGATTATCTTGGAACAACTTCCAGCGGTCAGGATAAAATTTTGGAAATGGCAGGACTTAGTGTAACAGACATTCCCCGCAGAAATATTATCAACAGTTTTGCAGGAATCCGTGCTGTTGCTTTTGAGCAGGTTGATGGTGAGTGGAAAAATCTTGAAGACTTTATTGTGGAAGAAGACAACACAGTTAAAGGCTTTGTAAATGTGGCTGGTATCTGTTCACCTGGTCTAACAAGTGCTCCTGCAATTGGAGTTGATGTAGTAAACATTCTTAAAAAATCAGGGCTCAAAGTTGAATCAAACAATAAATTTAACGGAAGCAGAAAAAGTATTCCAAGTTTTAAAAATGCAACTGTAGAAAAAAAGCAGGAACTGATTAAAAAAGATAAACGTTACGGTCAGATTATTTGCCGCTGCGAAATGATTACTGAAGGCGAAATTGTTGCTGCAATAAAAAGTCCTTTAGGGGCTGTTGATCTTGATGGTGTTAAGCGAAGAACAAGAGCCGGTATGGGAAGATGTCAGGCAGGATTCTGTTCCCCAAGAGTTACAGAAATTATAAGCCGTGAACTGGGTATACCAATGGTGAATGTTACTAAAAAAGGCGGCACAAGTTATATTCTTGAAGGCAAAACCCGTGCAACAGTTAGCGATGTGGCAGAATAAGCCGGGAGAGTTGAATTATGGAAGATAAAGTTTACGATTTAATTGTAGTTGGCGGCGGACCTGCTGGTTTGGCTTGCGCAATCAGTGCCAAAGATAATGGTTTGCAGGATGTACTTGTTCTTGAACGTGACACTCGTGCTGGTGGAATTCTATTGCAGTGCATTCACAACGGTTTTGGTCTCCATCATTTTGGCGAAGAACTTACAGGTCCAGAATATGCCATGCGTTTTGTGGAAGAAGCAGCTCAGAAAAAAGTAGAAACAAAAGTGAGTACAATGGTTTTGGAAATTATTCCCGGAAATAAAAATGACATAATGCCTCTTCACCAGGTTGTTGCCATCAACAGTGAAGACGGACTTATGTGCCTTAAAACAAAAACTGTTGCTCTTGCCATGGGCTGCCGTGAACGAACTCGTGGTGCCCTTGTAATTCCTGGAACTCGGCCTGCTGGAATTTTTACTGCCGGTAGTGCTCAGCGTTTTGTTAATATAGACGGATACTTGCCTGGCAAAAAAGTTGTAATTCTTGGAAGTGGTGATATCGGTTTGATTATGGCTCGCAGGCTTACTCTTGAAGGTGCAGAGGTAAAATTGGTTTGCGAAGTTATGCCATACAGTGCAGGGCTTGCAAGAAATATGACTCAATGTCTGAATAATTTTAACATTCCGTTAAAGCTTTCTACAACAATTATTCAGATTCATGGCACAGACAGAGTAACCGGTGTTACAATTGCCCAGGTTGATTCAAGACGTCGTCCTATTGCCGGAACAGAAGAGTATATTGAATGCGACACTGTTCTTCTAAGCGTAGGACTTATTCCGGAAAATGAAATCAGTATTGCGGCCGGAGTAAATATGGACAGTATTACAAGTGGTCCGACTGTAAATCAATTTATGGAAACAAGTGTAAACGGAATTTTTGCTTGCGGAAACAGTGTTCATGTCCACGATCTTGTTGATTATGTTACGGAAGAAAGTTTACTGGCTGGTAAATGCGCGGCAGAATATATAGAAAGAAATTCCAAAGTTGAATCACCTTCTGGCTCAGAATTACTGGCTGTAAGACCGGGCAATAGAGTTCGCTATACAGTTCCTCAGCAGGTTGAAGTTGATTATGACGTTAAGGAAGACAGTAAAATGATGCTGATGTTCCGTTCAACTGATGTGTATAAAGGAGTAACAATTGCAGTTTACTGCGGCAGGGAACTTATTTTTAAGAGCAGAAAAAGTGTTGTTCGTCCTGGAGAAATGCAGACTGTTAATCTTAAAAAACAGGCAAAAGAAAAAATCAACTCTATAAAACAACCTGTTACGATTAGTATTGAACTTCCGGAAGACAGTATTGATTAAGGCTCTTGGTGAGTGAGGAAAATATTATGGAAAAAAAATTAACTTGTATAATTTGTCCAATGGGTTGTCCTTTGGAAGTAACTTTGCCCGAAAATTATAATCCCCAGAATCCAGGTGCCTGTGACATTGAAGCTTTTGTTGTTAAAGGAAACACCTGTCCCCGTGGTGTAGTTTACGCAAAAAAGGAATTAACTTATCCGGAGAGAACTTTAACTTGTACTGTTGCAGTTGTGGGAGGAAATCGTCCGCTGGTAACTGCAAAAACAAAGGGTGAAGTTCCAAAAGATAAACTTCTTGACTGTATGGAAGCTGTAAGACGTGTTGTAATAAAAGCTCCGGTGGCAGCGGGGCAGGTGATTGTAAAAGATTTGCTCCACACTGGAATTGATCTTGTTTCCTGTGAAAAAGTTGAAATTAAATAATTAAAAAAAATTTTATTAGACTATTGCCCCAAAACAAAAATTCAAGTATTCTGTATAGACAACTTTAAAAAGGCTGCCGTTGACAGCTGTTGGAATGACCCGAGTTAAGGATGCAGAAATAACTGCATTTCAGTAATGGAGAGAAAGTCGATGTCCAAAGACACCAATCAGTATTTCATTACCAGACAGGAATCCACAGAATCTAATGCCCGTAGCTATCCCCGCAAATTTCCATTTGCACTTGCTAAAGCTAGTGGAAGCTGGGTTGAGGACGTAGAAGGAAACAAATATCTGGATTTTTTATGCGGAGCAGGAACACTTGCTCTTGGCCACAATGATGTAGAAGTAAACAACGCAATGGTTGAACTTATCCAAAGCGGTGCACCACTTCATACTCTTGATTTGACTACACCAACGAAAGATGCTTTTGTAGAAACTCTTCTTTCAAAATTGCCACAGGAGTTTGCAAAAGACGCAAAAATTCAGTTTTGTTCTCCAAGTGGAACAGATGCAACAGACGCAGCTCTTAAACTTTGTAAAATTGCTACCGGTAGAACTGGTGTAATTGCTTTCCAGGGTGCTTATCACGGAATGGGTCATGGAGCCATGGCTTGTACTGGTAATCTTGGGGCAAAAAGTAAAATCAATGGCCTTATGCCGGAAGTTCACTTTTTTCCTTTCCCAAATTCTTACCGATGTCCATTTGGTCTTGGTGGAGATGCGGGAATTGATGCATGCTGTAACTTCTTTGAAAAAACTTTAAAAGATCCGGAAAGTGGAATTCCAAAACCAGCTGCTGTAATTATTGAACCAATTCAGGGAGAAGGTGGAGTTATTCCGGCTCCGGCAAAATTCCTGCAGACAATTCGCCGTGTTACTAAAGAGCTTGGCATTCCTATGATTGTTGATGAAATTCAGTGCGGTATGGGGCGCAGCGGAAAACTGTTTGCTTTTGAATATGCAGATATTATTCCAGATGTGATTCTTATCTCTAAAGCAATTGGTGGAACTCAGCCTCTGGCAGTCGTTGCTTATAACAAAGAACTGGACAAGTGGGAACCAGGAAGTCATGCAGGAACCTTCCGCGGAAATCAGCTTGCAATGAAGGCTGGTACAGTTGTTCTTAACAGAGTAAGTGATCCGGCATTTCTTGAAGATGTTAAACAGAAAGGTGAGGTTTACCGCAATAGAATTCTTGAACTTAAGAAAAAGGTAAAAATCATTGGTGATGTTCGCGGAATGGGATTAATGTGCGGAATTGAATTTGTAGATCCTAAAGGCACTCCGGACAGCATGGGTTCTTTGCCATTCAGTGGGGAAATTGCGGCAACTGTTCAGCATAAGTGTTTTGAAAATAAACTTGTTATGGAAAAGGGTGGAAGATTCGGTTCTGTAATGAGATGTTTGTGCGCTCTTAATATTTCCCTGGAAGACTTGAATCACGGCCTTGATATTTTTGAAAAGGTTGTGCTTGAAGTAAACAAAGATTATGAATAATTAGTTTATCTTTCTAAGAGAGGCTTCGTTTTTTTATTTTTTTGGAAGCGGAGCCTCTTTTTGTTTTAAAATCAACTGGAGTTAAAATGGAAAATATTTTTTTAACAAATAATAAACGGGATAAAAAAAATTACGACAAAATTATCAGACGCACGCATAAATCAATTTTAAAAAGTTTTAATAACAATCAGGCTTATAGTGGCCCAACACCTGATAAACTTAAAGAAATTGTTCACATGGATTCGATTCTTCCGGAAACTGGTCTGGGCTTTAAAAAAATGTTCCGCCTGGTGCAGGAAAAAATTCTTCCAAATATGCTCAGGCCTTCCAGCACAAATTATATGCCTCATCTTCACGGTGCGGCTCTTGTAGAAAGTTTGAGCGGGGAACAGATTATCAGCGCATTTAATCAGAGTATGGACAGCTGGGATCAGGCTCCGGTTGCAACAGAAATTGAGGTTGAAGTTTGCCGCCATCTTTGTAATCTGTATGGAATGGGAAAGGACGCCGATGGTGTTTTTACAAGTGGTGGAAGTCAGAGTAATCAGACTGCTATTATTCTTGCCCGTGACTGGTTCTGCAATGAAGTGCTTAATCATGATGTAAAAAAATATGGACTGCCTGAAAATTTCCGCAAGCTCAAAATGTACACAAGTGAAATCAGTCATTTTAGTATGGAAAAAAGTGCTCACATTTTGGGATTGGGTTATGAAAGCTGTGTAAAAGTTCCGGTTGATGGAAATAAAAAAATGGACGTTAACTCTCTTGAAAAGTTGATTCAATCGGATATAGAAAAAGGCAATATTCCGTTTCTGGTTGTTGCTACTGTTGGAACAACTGATTTTGGTTCCATAGACCCGCTGGATAAGATAAACGAAATTTGTGACAAATTCAATTTATGGCTTCATGCTGATGCGGCTTATGGCAGTGGAGTGATTATGAGCAAAAAATATGGAAGCAGAGTTGCAGGCTTAAGTCTTTGTGATTCTATTACAGTTGATTTCCATAAAATGTTCCTGCAGAATATTAGTGCCAGTGCAGTTCTGATTAAAAATGCAAAAGATTTTGACGCTCTTACAATTCATGCTGATTACCTTAATCGTGAAGAAGACGAAGAAGACGGCTACACAAATCTGGTAGATAAATCAATTCAGACAACAAGACGTTTTGATGCCTTAAAAATCTGGATGAGTTTTTTGATGCGTGGGAAAGATGGCTGGGATAAAATTATTTCTACAAGTATGGATAATGCCCAGTATTTTTATGATGTGCTGGAAGCTAACAGTAATTTTGTGGCTGTTACTAAACCAGAAATTTCTAGTGTTGTGTTCCGGTATTTTGACCCAAAATTGTCTGGGGTGCAGAATGATGAAATCAACAAGAAAACCCGACGTACTCTTTTGCATACTTACGGGATTGTTGTTGGCCAGACAGTGAGCGATGGCAGAGTCTGTCTTAAATTCACTTTGCTAAATCCTTGTGTTACAAATGAAAAAATCAATTCTCTGGTAATGCTTATTGAAATGCTTTGCCGGGGTGAATAATCAACTTAATGCTTCTCGTTCACTTACAGGCTGCTGACTCTGGCTTGTGGTGTCCTGGGAGCGTTCCTGCAGCATTTCTGCGTCTTCGTGGCCTAAAGAATTTGTCCACTGAGTGTAATTTGATTTTGCAGGTTTCTTTTTTGGTGGCAGCGGGTGACTGTACTGACTGCGCATTTTTGAATAGTATTCGTAATCGTCCATGTTGTGTATTCTATCATGTTTACGAAAAATGGGGAATATTAGAAAAAAGGTTGAATTTTGGGACGGAATTTAAATTCGCCAAATTCAATGAATTCTTGTTGACACACAGGGGCTATTTAGGTAAAATATCTAAACTCACGTGAAAACTTTTTAGGAAGGTGAATATTATGTCTAGACAATGCGATTGTTGCGGTAAAAAACCAATGTATGGTAACACAGTTAGCAAAACATACAACCATATCAGACGCACTTGGAGACCAAATATTATTAAAGTAAAGACCGTACTTGAAGGCAGAACACTTACACTTAATGTTTGTACACGCTGTCTTAAAAGCGGTTTCATTCAGAAGAAAGTAAACGTTGTACCAGCTAATGCAGGTGCAAAAAAAGACGCTGAATAATTTACAGGCTATTTGGTTTATAACCCGCTGCTGGTGATGTGCACTTCACTGGACGGCGGGTTTTTTATTTTAAATATTTTGTAACTATTTAATTTCATTGTGGTTAATCTTTATGAAAATACAGGAGGCATAATGAAGTTAATTGCAGTTCGTAAATCAATTTTAAAATCAATTTTATCTCTTTTTGCAACCGCTTTGCTTTTTGCAGGTTGTGGCAATAATTCAGGCAAAGCTCTTACAGACAGCGGAATTGTTTCTGCTCCAAGATTAATGTCTAAGAATGCAAATTTCTCTACTGTAGAAGTTGCAGAAGTTGCAGAAGATGATACTGAACTTAAAATGGATTATAATTCTCCAGATCCTTATCCTCAGGATAAAAAGTTGATTAAGACTGGGAATGTAGATATTGAAGTTCAAAGCTTGAGTCAGACAATTTTGGCTGTGGAACAGATAGTTGGACAGTTTGGCGGGTATATTTCCAATACCAATGAAACCCAGTCCAATGTTTACCTTACTGTTCAGATTCCAAGTGAAAACTTTGACAGTGTAATTAATTTAGTTGGTGACTTTGGAAAAATCCGTCGTAAAAATATTTACACAAGTGACGTAACAGATCAGTATTACGACCTTGAAACCCGTTTGTTAACTAAAAGAGAATTGCTAAAGAAGCTCCAGGGGTATCTAAAAAATGCTTCCAATATGGACGAGATTTTAAAGATTGAAACAAAAATTTCCGACGTTACAAGTGAACTGGAAGTTATGCAGGGACAGATGAACCGTTTGTCTAAGCAGATCAGTTTTTCTACAATTACAATTAATGCGAAACTTCCGGCAAACCATACAGAAGAAGGATTTGTGTTTCCTGATGCAAAGGAAGGTTTTAGGGATTTTGGTTCTAACTTAGTTGAGTTTGTATTCAATTTCTTTATGGCTGTTCTGTACATTGTTGTGTTTGGAACTCCAATTGTTCTGTTCCTGATTTTCCTTTACTGGTTGTGTTTTGGAAAACTTGGTCTTGTTAAGAAATTATTCAAGAAAGCAAAATAACTTGCCATAATATATCCCCCAATTTTTGCCATGCTATAGTTGGATTGCTGTAGCATGGCTTTTTTTTGATTGAAAATTTCTTTGTAAAAATATAAACTGTTTGACATGGATTCAAATATTAAGCAGTTAAAAAATAATTTTGATAAATCATTTCTTGCAAAAGTTTTTATTATTGCTGTTCCCATAATTATTCAAAATACAATTACAAATCTTGCCGGGCTTCTTGATAATGTAATGGTGGGCATGATCGGTACTGATCAGATGAATGGCGTAAGTGTTGTTAATCAGTTGAATTTTGTTTACAACCTTTGTGTCTGGGGAAGCATTTGTGGTGCCGGAATCTTTACTGCTCAGTTTTACGGGAGAAGTGATCATCAGGGAGTAAGGTATACTTTTAGGGCAAAAATTTTTCTTGCACTTTTGATTTCTGTTTTTATTGCTGTTGTGTATTTTTTTGCAGGTGATTTTTTAATCAACTTGTTTCTTCATAAAACAGACAATATTGGAAATCCAGAATTAACTTTGCTTTACGGCAAAAATTATTTAAGAATCTGTCTTATTGGTTTTTTCCCTTTTTCTATTGCAATGAGTTATTCCAACACTCTTCGTGGAATTGGAGAAACTCGTATTCCGATGATTGGGGGAATCATTGGTGTTGCTGTTAATGTCTGCCTGAATTATATTTTGATTTTTGGAAAGCTTGGCGCCCCGGAGCTTGGTGTAGAAGGTGCCGCTGTTGCAACTGTTGTAAGCCGATTCTGTGAAATGTTTTTTATTGTTGCCTATACTCACATTAAGAAAAACAGATTTGAATTCATTCAGGGAGCTTTTAAATCACTAAAAATTCCATTTGATCTTCTTAAGAAAATTCTCATAAAGGGAACTCCTCTTGCGGCCAATGAATGCTTGTGGGCTCTTGGTTTAACTTTTTTAAATCAGACTTATTCATTCAGGGGACTTGCGGTTGTTGGTGCACTGAATATTACAAGTACAATTACTAATCTTTTTAATGTATTTCTTTTTGCAATGGGAGAAAGTATAAGCATTATTGTTGGCCAGCTTTTAGGGGCCGGCAAAAAGGATGAATCAAAATCAACTGCTTTAAAATTAATTTTTTTAAGTGCTTCAACTTGTGTTCTTGTTGCTCTGGTTTTGTTTTTGTGCAGAAGCTTTTTTCCGGGAATTTACAACACAGAGGCAGAAGTAAAAAATCTTGCTTCAAAATTTATTTCTGTTGCAGCTTGTATTATGCCTGTTAATGCAATTGTTCACTGCTGTTATTTTACATTAAGATGCGGTGGAAAAACTTTTATTACATTCCTGTTTGACAGCTTATTTGTATGGGCAGTGCTTGTTCCTTTAAGCTTTTGCCTTGTACATTTTACTTCTCTTGAAATTCTGATTATTTACGCAATTGTAACATCCAGCGATATTTTAAAAGCTGTAATTGGCGTAATTCTTGTTAACAGAGGAATATGGATTCAGCAGCTGTAGTTTATTTTCTTCTTTGAATGTAACTGCTTTTTGGCATAACAGTTATTACAACTCTACGGTTTTGGGCTCTGCCTTCTGGAGTATCATTGTCTGCTACAGGAAGAGTTCCGCCGTAACCTTTGTATGTAAAGATAGAGCGGTCAATTCCTTCCTGGGACAGTGCATCAATAATTGCCTGGGCTCGCTGAATACTAAGTATGAGCTGACCGTTAGGCTTGTTTACATCGGCAGTGTGACCTTCAACAAGAATGCTAAAATCACTGTTGGCAAGAATCTTTTTAAGTGAGTTTGCAATTGTTTCTATTCTTGGACGTTCTTCTGGTAAAAGTTCAGGACTGTCTGCAATGAATTTAAGATTCTGCATAAGGAGCTGGATTCCCGTTGGACCGTCAATTAAAATTGTATCCGGAACTTTGTTTTCTACAATAAATTTTTTAATCTGCTGATATGCAAGGTAATATTTTTTGTTCTTTTCTGGAGCAGATACTTTTCTTGTTAAAACATTTTCGTCAAGAAGAATTACAACTTTGCCATCTTCCAGGAGTTTTCTGTTCTGCTGGTTGCCTGCAATTTTAAGATAATCTTCGTGGCTTACAACTGGATCACACCGGTTAACACCAAACACTTCTTTTGCAGTAATCCAGAGAGGATCTTTACCAATTTGTTTTTCGTATTTTTTTATGTCATCACTGCTGCTGTAAAAAACAATTCCCATGTTTCTGGCTCTTTCTGGATCAACCATGGCTTTTTCGTACAGGATATTCATTTGCGTATCATAAATTTTAGGGAACAGACAGGGATCAACTGGGGCACTTGAAAATTCTCCGTGAATTGGAAGAGTTCCTCTGGCGTCAATAATAATTCCACTGTAACCTCTTGTGGAAATATGTTCCAATGGTTCTTCGATTTCATAAGGAACTCTGTGGCGAACCATAATCGATCCTAAATCCTGAATTGTAATTGAATGACTTGTGCGCAGGTTTATTCCATCGGATGCAAAGAAAGGCGGAGTGTACCGTGAGTTTTCTATAAGATGAGTAATGTCTTCCAAGGTGAGTGTGCCTTCTACAACAAGGTCATTAAGAGTCTGGGTGTCGTCAACGTAAAGAGAAAGCAACGGATCTTTTATAAGAACTGGCAGTTCCATCTGGATTTTTTTTACGGCACTGCTTTTTCCGCTTGGCATTGGAATATTTGCTTTGTTTATGTTTAAATCAATTGTAGAGTTAAAAGTTTTTTTGTTCCAGTCAACAATACTGCTGGAGGTGATTACTGCATCTTCTGGGGCAATACTGGAATTAAGGGCTGCAAGTCGGGCGGCTTCTTCTTCGTCCTGTTTAACAAGCTGATAATTTTGTGCAGATACTGATGATACAATTGCAGCAAAAATCAACAGTGATAGAAATTTTTTCATTTATCTGTGCCTCTTTAAATAGTAAACAATTCTAAAGTTGAATAGATACACTGGTTCAAAATCTTTAGTTTTTTTAAACTTAATATGATTTTTCTATTTAAATATCGGAATAATTAATGATTGGTTTATAGAAAGAACTGAATTTTCTTTTATTCCGTTTGCTTGGCACAATTCTTTTACTGTAACACCGTATTGTTTGGAGATTCCCCACAAAGTGTCGCCTTTTTGAACTTTTATCATAAGAACATCTTTTGGAATGAATGCATTTTCCAGGAGCTTCTGGCTTGATTCTCCTGTTCCTTTGGGAAACCGTAGTGTGTATGTCTGCTGGGGTGGAGTGCAGCCTTTAAGTAAACAGGGATTAAGAAATTTTATTGTTTCAGAAGGAATTTTGGTAATCTCTGCTATCTGGCTGTAACTGAGCATTCCTGTAATCTTTACATAATCAAATTCTTCCGGAACTGTGTATTCAATTAATTTGTCTGCAGCTCCAATTTCTATGGCTCCATAATATTCTGCATTTTCTACGATGTCGGCAATAGCCAGTAATTTTGGAACATAATGAGTAGTCTGGCTGGAAAGATATCCTTTGGATGCAAGATACCAGTAGTCTTTTTTACCAGCTTTATTAATTGCCCTCTGCATTGCTCCTGCACCACAGTTGTATGCTCCAATTGCCAGTGCCCAGTCTCCAAACTGTCTGTAATTATCTTTTAATTTTTTTATTGCAGCATCCGTTGCCAGCCAGGGATCTTTTCTCTGGTCATACCAGTTATTCTTTGTCAGAAAAGGGTACATGCTGTTGGCCATAAACTGCCACATTCCTACAGCTCCACTTCTGGATATTGCAGTTATTTTGTAATTGCTTTCTACAACCGGCAGGTACTGCAGTACCATTGGCATTTTGTTTTCCTTTAGTTTCTGCCGCACATAAGGTCTGTAGGGAACAGAGTCGCTTAATACACCTGCCAGCCATGTTCTGTTAATATTACGGAGCAGAATATTCCGTTCTTTTACTGTGAGGTAATGATCCTGTCCTTTTATATCAATTGTGTTTCTTACTGGATCTGGAATAATTTCTCCAAGTTCGGATTCAGTAATAATTCTTGGTGCAGAGGAATGAACTGATGGCGGAGGGTTTTTAATTTCGGGAGTTTTGGACAATGGTTGGGGCATAGGTGGGGCTGCTTTAAGAATTTCCTGGTAAAAAACTGCTTCTTCATCATCAACTAATTGCTGGGCAAAAAGAAAGGATGATGCAAGTTGAGTAAGGATAAAAAATGATGAATAAATTATGAGCTTATAGTTTTTCACCGAAATAAATTCCTGCCCATTCCCATCTTCCGTGGATATCCGGGTCTGCAGGGAAATTTACTTTTCTGAAATATAAATACCAGGTGTTGATATACTGACTCCATCCGTAAGTTCTAAGGTAACCTTCTGTTGGTGAACTCATTTCGTCCAGTTCAGCATCGTATCGTATTCTGTTGCTGTTCATAAATGAACGCATACTAAAACTTTCCTGGGCATTAGCATCGGTTTCTTCCTGTCTCCAGCTCATGGCAAAGAAATTGACTTTTGAGCGGTAACGGTCTAATGCACTGGAATTGTAAGTAGAAATTGCTTTTTTTACAGCGGCAACAAGTGCGTCACAGCTTTCAAATGTCCAGTCTTTTGGAGAATTGTTAAAGTCGATTATTCGTTTTGTATTCTGGTAAGCATCTGGTAATCCAGGAATCTGAATTGTTGCCGCATCATCCTGTTCCAGAAATAACTGATAACTTTTAATTGCTTTGTCCCATTCGCCAACCTTTTCGTATTCAATACCAAGACGTTCGTAAAGCTCTGTAATTGAAACTTCTTTTGGAAACCTTGTAAGCAGCTGGTTATAATAGGAAATTTTGTTGGTAGGGTTTTTACTCAGCCTGATAAGATTCTGGAGGCAGATATAGTGAACGCTTTTGCCCTGAACAATCAAATCGCTGTAATTTTTAATGATTTTTTCAAAGTAATAACTGGCAATGGGTTCCGCATTTGTTTCCATGTAGGCATGAGCAGTCATTAATAGCCAGTAAGCGTTGTACATGTCTTCCGGATTGTTTTCTACCCATTCAGTCAGAAACAGAATAAGTGAATTGTGATCCTTTATCTGTAGCATGTTTTCTGCAATTTTATTTACAATTGCGTATCTTGTCTGGTCAGAAAGTTCTTTTTCTTTGAGAAGGTTTTCCAGTTGATTCTGGTTCAATTTATATGTTTTTGCTGATGCGGAATTTTTTGAACTGCAGCCCATAAAAGCAGCAGAGCAGAAAAATAAAACTGCAGCAGTTAATGTTGTTTTTATCCCTTTAAAAATCATAATTGAATTGTATCAAATTATTTGTAATTTTCCAATAAGAAGACTGTTAAAATATTATGTAGTATTAAATAAAAAAAAATGATATACTAAAAAGCAGATTGATGGAGTATTTTATGGCAGATGATAAAAAAAAGCAGAAAGATGGAAAAGTTAAAGTTCCGCAGATTGATTTTACGAAAATTGGTGTTAAGCAGCAGATAATTCTTGGTGCGGGGCTTATTCTCCTTATAGCCGGAATTGTTCTTCTTGCAGGAATTATTTCTTCCAATATGATGGAACGCCCTATGCATTTTGCCTGGGGACCTCTTGTTCTTTTTGCTGGCGGCACAGTTCTTCTGTTTCTTACACTTGTCCGCATTCAGAATAGTATCTGTATTTTTTTGAGCATTTGGGCTCTTCTTAGTGGAGTCCTTCTGCTTTGTACAAATACTGGAATTATGAATTTAACTTTAAAAGAACTGTGGCCTCTTATAGTTGTTTTTGGCGGTATAAGTCTTGTTCCAACCAGTTTTTACAAGTATAAGAGAGTAAGCTCTGTGTTCATTATTCCAGGCGTTATTTTAATCTGTCTGGGAGTTTTCTTCCTTATGTTCTCCCTTCATTTTATTAAAATTTCTCTTGCCCGTTTTATCTGTTTGTGGTGGCCAGTGCTGATTATTGCTTTGGGTATTTTCCTTGTTGTAGTATTCTTTGTGCAGCAGAAAAATTCTAAGAAATTTCCTTATATGGTTGATGACAGCCGCGTTGAAATTTAAATCAGCGGGATTGTTCTGGAAGTTGAATTTTTCCTGGACATTTTTGCTGCTAGTAATTCCATTGTTTTTGTTTTTCTCATGTGCCAGTTCACCTAAGAATGAAATTCCGGAAGTTGATTATGCTGAACCGGAAGCTTCCCAGGAGCAGAGCCAGGCTTCTGAAAATGAAAATTTACCGGCTCAGGCAGAAGAAATTTCTGATCCTCTTGAACAGCTGGAAGAAGTTGTTTCAGAAAGTGATTTTGGTTCGGCAATAATCATTCCTTTGCCACCTAAAAAAGACGATGTTTCATTTTTTAATTCAGTGCAGAAATCAATTCTTGATGACGTAGAAAACGGCTCCCCTGTAAGTTTAAAGAATGCAATTATTAATCTTCGCAAAAAAGGAATCAATCACCTGGAAGAAAAAGAAAAAATTCTTTTGTGTACAGCCAGTGGAATCCTTAACATTGTCTGGCCAGGTGAATCCTTGGGGTATGAAGATCCGGAATGTGACCGTTCAAATGCATATCTTGGTGCCATAGACAGCGTTAAAAAAGGAATCTATGATTTGAGCAGCGGAAATACTGATTTTCTTACACTGGTGCTGCCTTCACTTGTTCTGGTAACTTCAATTTCCCGGAATGATTATTTTGACCAGGCAGAGGAATCATTGCGCAAAGGTTTAAACCTCGTAAAAGATTCAGTTCTTGCAAATTATCTTTATGGAACACTTTTGTTAAAACGGGGTGATTTTTCTGATGCCGTGCAATATTTTGAAACAGCAGAAAAAGGTTCTCCCGGAAACAAACAGATTCTTTATAAATTGTCACTTAGTTACCGCAACTGTCACAGATGGAAGGAATCACTTGATTATGCGGAATTACTTTTAAAAGATCAGCCTCATAATGTTGATTATCTTAAACTTTGTGCAGAAAATTCCTGGGATCTGGAAAATATTTCAAAGGCAGAAGATTATGTAACAAGAGTGCTTTTGCAGCAGCCGGAAAATACGGAATATGTTCTGTTCCGGGCAAAGATTCTCATGGAAAAGAAAGATTATATTAAAGCAGCCTCTCTTCTTGATGTTTATGCACGGAATGACCGCAATAATCGTGATTATCTTTTGCTGAGGTCAAGACTTCAGCGTGAATGGAATAAGAATAATACTGCAGCGGGAGTAACTATTGAGCAGGCGTTGAATTTATACCCTGATGATCTGGAGTTGATTGAATTTGCCGCCGATCTTGCTAACAGTGCAGAAATTGTTATTGGTGGAAGAACAGCTTTAAGCTTTGCAGAAGAACTTCTCTTTCATGATCCAGACAACGTAAAAGCCCTTCATATTTCTTTAAACGAAAAAGTAAAAGAAAAAAAATGGGAAGAAGGATATAAAATCAGTTCTGGTATTATCAGGAATAAGAATTTGATGCAGAACAGTGAGTATGCTCTTGATGTAATTTATTCCCACATTGATATCTGTCTTGCATTAAAGAAATTTGATGAAGCTTATAAACTTGCTTTGGGGCAGTACAGTCAGAATCAGAATGATGAAGACGCCCAGAAATCTTATGTAAAAGTTCTTGTTGCACTGGGCAGAAAAAGTGAAGCTCTGAATATTATTAATAGCCTTCTGCCAGATGTTACAAGCCGTACAAGAAGTTTTCTGTATTACCAGCGGAGTTTGATTGATGCCCGTGAAGAAGAAGTGTTGAGTGATTTACGCTCCAGTCTAACAAGTAATCCAAGAAATATTGATTCACTTTACAGGCTCTACGAAATTTATTACCGCAAAAAAGAATGGCGGAAGGCTCAGTATTATTTAAAACAGGTTGTAGCTCTCCATCCAGGTGATTCAGAAATGCTCCGCAAAAATGCAGAATTAGACGGTCTCCTGAATAAATAACCTTCAGTTGTCAAATCATTAAATCATTAAAATTATCTTGCAAACCCTTGGTATTCATGGTATAATTGAGTGCTTTATTCTATATAATAAAGTAGTAATTTTTAAAAATAAAAAGGATGGAAAAATATGTCATTTATGCCTCTTTTTCTACAGGAAGCACCTGCTGCAGTTGATGCCACACAGGCTGGCGGCGGAAGTCTTACAATGCTTCTTCCACTTCTCTTGATTGTTCTTATCATGTATTTCTTCATGATTCGTCCACAGAACAAAAAACAGAAAGAACTGGACAAAATGCTTGCAGCCCTCAAAAAAGGTGATAAGGTTGTTACTATTGGCGGAATCCACGGTACAATCAGTTCTGTAAAAGAAAAAACAGTAGTTGTTAAAGTTGATGACAACTGCAAACTGGAATTCAACCGCACTGCAATCGCAACAGTGGTTGTAGACAAACCTCAAACAGCTGCCGAACCAAAAGCAGAAAAGAAATTCAGTCTCTTCGGAAAGAAAAAATCTGACCAGGAAACTGTAGCTGCTGCCGTTAAAGCAGATGAAAATACAGATAAATAATTGGAGTAAAGAAGATGAGCAAAAAAAGTCGTCTTTTCATTATTCTTGCAGTTCTTGCTGTATGTTTTGCATTCCTTTGGCCATCAATTAGCTGGTACGCACGTACTCCAGAGGAAACACAGAAACTGGCACTGGGCTCGCTGGAAAAAATCAAGGACTATTCTAGTGCTAAAGCTGCACAGGATGTAAAAGAACTTAAAGCACTTGTTGCAGAAAATCCAAATGCTGCTCTTACAAAAGATCAGAAATGGCTTGCAGCTGCTGCTAAGAAAAATTACAAAGAATTAAAAGAAAAAGTTCCTTCACCACTTACATTGACTGGTGCTTTGGATTCATTTACAAGTGAAGCACAGATTCGTGAAGTTGCAGAAGGCAGATACCGTGAAGCAATTCTCAAAGCAAAGGATCAGTATAAGAACTCGGTAAAGCTTGGTCTTGACCTTTCTGGTGGTATGAACGTTATTGTTAAAGCAGACATGGATTATGTTATTGAACACGCTTCTGAATCAGAAAAACTTGATGTAGAAGCTCTCAAAGCAAAAGCTATGGAACAGACAATTGAAACTCTCACAGGCCGTATCGACCGCTTTGGTTTAAGTGAACCAGTTATTCGCCAGCAGGGTGATGATGGTATCTACATTGAACTTCCAGGTGCTGCAGAAACAGATCAGATTAGTTCAATTATCATGGGACGCGGTATTCTTAACTTCCGCCTTGTTGATACAGATGCTTCTAATGCTTTTGCTGCATATTATCAGACTCACTTAGACAGCACATTCGACGAAAAAGGAAAATTAATTGATCCTTCAATTATTCCTGCAGATTGTGAAGTAATGGGATACTATACAAAAGATAACTACGGTCTTGACGAAAGAAGAGGTTACCTTGTTGTAAAGAAAGAAATTGCTCTTGACGGTAAGCATATTAAGAGTGCAGAAGTTGGTTCAGAAGAACTTACAGGCCGTCCATCAGTAAACTTTACACTTGATTCAGAAGGTGCAAAAATCTTTGGTGATTTTACAGCTGCAAATAATGGTAAGAACCTTGCAATTGTAAGCGACAACAAAGTTAAATCAAATGCAACAATCAATGAACCAATTTATGGCGGACAGATTCGTATTACTGGTTTTGGTCTTGAAGAAGCTCAGAATCTTCAGAAAGTATTGCAGACAGCATGGCTTGATGTTCCACTCAGTGTAGAAAGTCAGCAGGTTATCGGTGCTTCTCTTGGAGATCAGGCAAAGAAACAGGGACTTTTGGCTTTGGCTCTTGGTCTTGGTCTTGTAATTATCTTTATGATCATTTACTACAAGGGTGCCGGATTTAACGCATTTGTTGCACAGGTATTGAACATTTACATTATGTTCTCTATTCTTAGTGCCTTTAACCTTACACTTACACTTCCATCAATCGCCGGTATGATTCTTACAATCGGTATGGCAGTTGATGCAAATGTAATTATTTTTGAAAGAATTAAAGAAGAACTCAGATTGGGCAAAGATAGAGCCAGTGCAATCAGCGCAGGTTTTGACAACGCATTCTGGGCAATTATGGACTCAAATATTACAACATTCATCGCCGCTCTCTTTATGAGTCAGCTTGGTTCTGGTTCTATCCAGGGCTTTGCAGTAAGCTTGGCTATTGGTGTTGTATCATCTGTATTTACAGCTCTTGTTGTTTCTCGTCTTATGTTCGACTTCCAGACAGAAGTTATCAAGAAGAAGACAACTAGCATTGCTTGGGGGCTCAAATAATGAAAAAGATTTATAAATTTAGTAAAGGCTTCCTTCCTTGTGCAATTATTTCCGCAGTACTTATTGTTTTTGGTATTGTTGGTCTTTTTGTTAAAGGAATCAATCTTGGTATTGATTTTAAACCTGGTCTTATTGAAGAATTTAAAATTGCAAAAGATGATTTAAACGTTGATGCAGTACGTGATGCTTTGGCTTCAATCGAAGGTATCAATGTGAAAGAACTTGGAACAGCAGACGAACGTTCTTTCCAGGTTAGAACAGGAATTTCAGAAAAGACAGAAGACAGATCATTGCAGGCAGAAATCTACAATGCATTGGCAGCAGCTTATGGTGCAGAAAATGTTGAAGTGATTAAAGAAGAACAGGTTGGTTCACAGTTCTCTTCTTCTCTTGCTAAAAAATCAATTATTCTTGTTTTAGCTACAATGCTTCTTATCTGGCTTTATGCAACAATTCGTTTCCACTGGGATTTTGCTTTGGGATCAATTATTGCTCTTGTTCACGATATGCTTATTATGTTTACTTTCATTACTTGGACTCAGATGGAATTTACAACAACTGTTCTGGCTTCCGTTCTTACAATTATCGGTTACTCAATCAACGCAACTGTTGTTATCCTTGACCGTGTTCGCTTTAACATGAAAAACAAGGAATTGAAATCATTCAACAATATTTTGGACAAATCACTTAGTGAAACACTTAGCCGTTCTATTATCACAACTGTAACAACAATGTTTGCTTCATTGTCTTTGTTCTTCTTCACAACTGGAACAATTAAAGACTTTGCACTTGCTCTTACAATTGGTCTTTTGAGCGGTATGTATTCTTCTATGTTCATCTCTTCTGGATTTATCAATCTTGTTCGCCGTAACTGGAAACAGGCAGACTAATCTGGAATTTGAACTTATCATTTAATTATGATAAAATGGGCTGTGGTCATTGGGCTGCAGTCCATTTTTTTTATTGAGGCGGATATGGAAATTATTAAAGCCAGTGTTATGGGTTTTTGTTTTGGTGTAAAACGTGCTGTAGAAATTGCAGAAAATGTTTTGCAGGAAAACATTGATTCCAAAAATAAAGTTTATTCTCTGGGACCTCTTATCCATAATCCCAATGTTTTAAAATCACTGGAGCAGAAAGGTCTTACTGTTCTGGACTCAGAAAATATTGATTGTCTTTGTCAAGGTGATATTGTAATTGTCCGGGCTCATGGAACTACTCCCAAGGTAATGGAAACCATTATGTCAAAAGGGGCAATAATTAAGGATGCAACCTGCCCCAGAGTAAAAGTGAGTCAAAGAAGATCCGCAGAATATACAGAGAAGGGATTTTTTGTAGTTATTGCCGGCGATAAAAATCATGGCGAAGTAACTGGTATTGAAGGCTTTGTAGAAAATGCTGGAGGAAAAGCTGTTGTAATTGATTCAGTAAAAGAGGCTGTTGAACTGGAGCTGCCGGAGAAAAGTGTTTTATTGAGCCAGACAACTTTTAATCCATTTTTATTTAAAGAAATTTCAGATGTTTTGATTAAAAAGAATCCTAAAATTGAAGTATTAAAAACAATTTGCAGCGCAACAATGGAACGACAGAATGCGTTGCTTGAGTTAAGCGGCAAAGTTCAAGGTGTAATTGTGATTGGCGGAAAACAATCTGCAAATACCAAACGACTTTTGGAAAAAGCAAAAAGTTTTTGTCCAAATTGTGTCTGCATAGAAGACCAACGGGAACTGCCAAAGGAATTTTTTTCATTAGATAAAATTGGAATTACAGCAGGAGCAAGCACTCCTCAAAATGTTATTGATGCAGTATGTAACCTTCTTTTAAAATAATTTTTATCGCTTGTAAGAGTTGCTGATGTTTTCTATGTTCCGGTATTTGGAAACTGTTCTGCGGGAAATTTTAATTCCTCGTTCAAGTAAAATTTCTGAAATTTTCTGATCACTCAACTGCTTTTTAGAATCAACTGCTTCCTGAATAATTTTTTTTATTTCTAAAATTATTTTGTCTTTGCTGGTGTTGCTTACCTTGTTAGAAAAGAATTTCTTAAACTCGTAAAGCTTCCCGTTGTATTCAAGATATTTTCCAGTGGCCAGCCTGCTTACTGTTGCTTCATGAACTTCCAGATTTTGTGCAAGCATTCTTTGGGTAAAAGGTTCAAGATGGCCGGCACCTTTGTTAAAAAATTCAATTTGTTTTTTTAAAATCAGATATGTGGCTTTTTGCAAGGTTGAGATTCTGTAATTGTAAGCTTCTATAAGATTTTTTGCGGCACGAATGTTTTTTGTGTCTTTTGAATTTTTAACGTAATCCTGGTTTAATTCAATCTGGCATGTGGAATTTTTTGTAAGTGTAAACCTAAAACTGCATGAATCGCAAACAACGTAGCCTTCATCATCCGGTCCCTGGGGAAGTTTATCTTCATTTTGAATCAAATCATTTTTACTGATTTTTTCTACAAGAACATCTGCACTTATGAATTGTGTCTGCTGGCTGGAAAAATTTGCGCCAGGAAAAGGATCAAGAGTTCTTATGTAATTCAAACTGTTTTCTGCTTCCTGAGGCGTTGGATTTATAAAACCGTATGTTTCATTGGATTTGATTTTCCCAAAATATAAATATTCATCTCGCAATGCTTTTTTCACTTTTGCGGCTATTTGCTGGGGATCCGGGGGATTTAAAAATGTTTCAAAACGGCCGTCAAGTAAAAAAAGTGTAAGTGGAGTTGCATCGTTGTTGTATTTTGCCTGAACAAAAATTGACTCATAAGTATTCAAAGTGCAGGTTCCAACTGGATCCAGCTGCTGTATTTCCTGAATTATTTTTTCCAGATCTTTTTTTGTCTGGCCTTTTGATAAATACTGAGAGGGATCCATTTCTAGAAATCCATTTTTGTTAAGACTGTAGATGATTTTTTCTCCCAGGATTTGAAGGTCGTCTGAATGTTTTGTTAAGTTGAATTGAGAAATTAAGTGCTCCTGCAAACTTTCTCTGTAATCAATTGCTGACTCCAGTGCGTCTAAGTATTTGTCACTGGCTTCTTGTGCGCTGGAAGAAATTTTGGAAGTTTCCCGAATGTTTTCAAAGTCCCTCTTGATTTTTAGCGCTGGATTCTTTTCTGCTTCTTTATGAATTCTGTTTATCAAATCATCACTAGATTCCTGCAGTATGTGAAGAGCCTGAATTTGTTTCTGGCTTAAAATCTGAGTCTGCTTCTGTAACTGTACTTGTGAAAAATCTAGCATAAAATTATTTTATCATATTTTTATAAAAAAAGCACTTCCTTGTCTGAAAGTGCCTGGTGTGTTTGATTTATCTATTATTTTTTGTGGTCTTGGATTTTGTCTTTTTCTTTTTTAATTTTCTGGTCAAGAATATCCATTAGTTTATTAAGTGCTGCTGCAAAATCATAATCCTCTGAATCAACATGTGCCGAA